>NZ_JCBDGX010000085.1:0-27383 GCF_059834345.1 Vibrio sp. R11-SG3-ISO3-SZ | reverse complement strand
ACCAAATCAATTAGGGCGTTCTGACCTCGTTGCATGGCTTCGAGTAGATCAGAAAGCAACACCCTTGGTTTCCCGTCTGCGAAAGGAACATCATGAACAATAGGCTCTCCAGATTCGACATATCGAACATACTTAGTACCATAACAGTCATTGTTCTCGCCTAACGCTCCATACTCAACGTTATAAGGGATACGTTTATCGCGGAGTATGCCAAACAGTTCCGCAAATTCACCGGTTCCACGCACATCAGAATGCTCAGCACGAAGTAGTTCAACACTATCGTTCTCAACCTCTGAAGTAATCTCCCCCTCGAACATCTCAAAGTGCTCTTGTGGCAACCTCTCAATGAGTTGCTTTGGTGCCACCAAACAAATCCATCCATTAGCCATTACTTGATCCTTATCTGAGTTGTAATTAGGTACGGGTTACCGGCACACACTAACACCGCAATCACCAAGCTCGTCGTGAGTTTTATAAGGAATTGAAATCCCACATTCACACTGAAGGCTTTCATCCTCGTTCCACTTAAGAAAGTCCGTTTCCGCTTCCTCTAGCTTCTCATGACGGCCACAAGTACATTTAATTTCAAGGTGATATTTCTTGCCCATTTGAGATACTCCTTTCATTTTGTAAGTTAGCGCTTCATGGCTAACCTTTATAATAAATTTTAGTGCATATTCGGAACCCCGTCAATATTAAGAGTGCTTTTTTTGCACCTTAAATTTGGACGTTAAAAACGTGCTTTCAGTCAGAAGAGTCCCGAAAAAGCCAAAAAGAATGGCCGCTGGTGGCAGAGAGCGAGAATGTACAATAGCGTTATGTCAGCTACGAAAATACGAAAAGGCCACCAGCAATGAGGATTTACTGATGGCCGTGCAATACCTATAGTGTCTTTCCGTGATTCTATTGGTTAGATTTATATTGCGCTGAACGAGCTTCAGCGCGGCTAATTCCTTGCATCAACGCATCCATTTGAATAAGAGCGTGATCGCCTAAACCATTAGGCCATTTATCTAGCTCACCAGAGGGATGTTTGTGGTTTTGCTAAAAAACTCACCAGATACGCCTCATTTGGCGTATCGAGTAAATTAACTAGGCTGTTTCAGTTGCATAGTGTCGGGATGCCTGTTCCAAGCACTCGCTGAATTCGATTCCTTGCTCATCAGCTAAATGTTGTAAATTGCAAAGTAGATCCGAAATCTTGGTTTGCATGTCCTCACCTTCGAGACCAGCAGTATCACTAAATTTTTCTATTGCTCTATATGCTGACTCTGCTCGGTCTTCGTTAGTTGTAATAGTCATAACACCCATTGCTAAACTCCTTTCTTTCCGTTTAAGATTTGGTTGTTAGTGTTCGATGTGATTCTCACGCTCATCTGGGTAGACGAACTGAGACAATGCAACAGAGATACGCTCTAAACGCTCTGTTTTTGAGCCTTTACTGAAATCTGTAACTGGCTGTCTAGATTGAACCAACTCAAATAGTTCTGAGTGTTTACCTTCAATGATTTCTGAGGCAATTTCCTGCACATTATGAGTAGGGTTTGCTTCTGCGATAATGGTGCAACCATGACCAAAATCAGGGTACTCGACCAAGATAAGATTCTTCTTGCAACGCTTGGTGTCTAACACAAACTTTTCAATGGCAGCTTCACGACCAACGGGTGTATCACCGTCAGCTCGAAGAAAGGAACGAGGCTTTAACCCAAACGCCTGAGTCCACTTTTTGAATCGCCCGATTACTTCATGTTTCTGAATTTGATACGTTGGCATTACTCTGCTCCTGTTCTTTCCGTTCCGCTGGTGGTTTTGCTAAAAAACTTGCCCAGATACGCATCACTATTGGCGTATCGAGTAAACCCTCTAATGGATCAACTTCCCCTCTTCATTTGTTGTGGTAACAAGCCAGTACCCCAACAGCTCAAAATTTTGGTGTGCATTAAGAGCCAATTCCTCATTGGCTTCATCTTCATAAACGTATTCAGCATTACTATTCTCATAATCCGCTTCACTTTTGTATGCGGTCACTGTTAGTTGTCTGGTCATAGCGTTCTTTCCGTTCTAGATTAGTGGACTTATCGGATGCCCCATCAGCGGGAGCATCGAATAAGGCTACTTGATTTGCTTCAATGCCCACTCACTAGCTTTATCAGCCTCGGAGAACTGACCTGTGAGCTTTTCACCCGCGACAACCAATAGAGACTCACACTCTTCTAGAATGCCAGTAGCCGCTCTCTTGATTTGACCTTCTTCGACTTCATCACCAAGAATTACATCAAGATTTCTAACGTGATGACCACTGATTTCACCAGATTGAAAACCGATAATGATTAAACGTGCTCTTTTCATTTCCATTGCTGTCTTTCCATTGAATTAGTAATTGACTTAATGATGCGCTTGGGAAGACCAAACGCAGCGGTTAAAGCAACTAGTCTTTTAGTTCGCTCCAAGGCACTTCTTCCCAAAATAAAGTGTCACCCTCAATCTTTTTGATTTCGATTAGGATCTTCCCAAAAGTAATTTGCTCACCAACCTTTGGTTCTTTACACCACATTCTTTTAAAGGCTTGGGCTGAATCTTGTTTAGTAAACATGCTGATTTCCTTGTCTTTCCGTTGTCTTTGTGAATTGGCTTAATTTTGCGCCCATCTGATAGACGCAACGGTTAAGGCAACTGCTTTACTATTTCTGTTTATCCACCAACTCGCCCTCTAACACCAGACGCTCACCATCAAAGGTATTAACCTCTACTGACTCACCCTCATTGATTGAGGCTCTGTTAGCGCCAAACTTCTCTATCAACGTTTCTATCTCAATGCGTGATTGCATACGAGCAACGGCAACACCTTCAAAGTGACTTGCGAACTCAGACTTATTCTTTGCGTTTTGTCGGGCATCGATTTCCTCATCGTGCATTTTTGCACAAAGTAAACGCAGTTCTTTGATTAGGCGTTGATACTCTTTCATGGTGTGTTTCCGTTGTTAAATTGATGCTAGGTGCTCTGATAGCTGATCTTCGAGACGTTGCAGCTTTTCGCGCTGTTCTTGCACAGCTTTTGTGAGTTTCTTGCTGACGTAACTTTGAGCGCTACTTAATTCTGTGAAAACCGTAGATTTATCAACTGACCCATCATCCTCAAGATACAGGGTTTGGAAATAATGTTTATGGTGTACCTGTAAGTGATGAGAAGGATTTTCATCAACAATAGCCGTTTCAATTTTTACGATTTCATCGAGTTCGACCTTATTAACTACTTCTAAAGTCATAATTCGGTATTGATCTGTAACTGCAAAATAGTGCATGAGTCTTTCCGTTCTTTTTAAGCTGGTTGCACTTCAAGAGCCGTCTTGCCTAGCTCTTGGCCTTTGGCTCTTACCCAATGGGATAAGCTGCCTTTGGTAAGTTCAGGGGTTGTAACCCACTCTTCATTGGCCTCAGTAGCCAAAGAGCTGACAAATCTAACTCTGTACTTTTGCATGGTGTGTTTCCGTCGTGAATTAACTTAAAAAAATAGTGATAGGGCAAGTAATGGGGAGAGACACCAGCCCAATAGTACTAATACAAGAACTCCACTTAGTGCATTCATGCTAGCTCCTTATGTTTCCGTTATTGTTTAGCTTAGGTTTATAGTATCCGTACCAAGTACGGATGTCAACCAATAAAAGTACAAAGTACGGAAGTGTTTTTTCAGCACCAAACCTAAATGAGTGGCGATTCACCACTCATTAATAACTAGTCTTTGAATTGAGGCGCGTAGCCGTCAGGAAGGGAAATCGGAGTATTGTTGCTATTTAGCTTATACAGTAGCAATTCCAAGGTATCATCATTCACGCCCTTTGGGTTTTTACGAAACCAATATTCTACCGTACTAAAGCTCTTGCGCGTGGCCTTGGCTAATGCCTCTCGGTCATTATCAAAGTAGTGCTCAAGTAAGTACCTCATAATCCGATTGTTCTTGAACTTGTCTTTTTCCATCTATTTGCCCCCTATGGCGTACAAGGTACGGAGAATAACCCAAATAAGCCAGCAAAACCATTGCTTATAATCTTTCTGTTGGATAAGTGGTCTTATCGGATACCCCACCAGCGGGAGCATCGAATAAAGCTACTTTGCAGCTTGGATGCGTGTTAACGCTGCATCAATTGACACATTGAGATCACCTATTAGGTATCCAGCGACACCTTTGTCGCCCTGCCAGATACCAGCTTCTTTCTCCCCGCTTTGCAGATAGATGTTAAACATATCGCCTTTTTTTATGTTCTCATCAACAGTAATTCGTTTGACTAATTCACTATCAGCCACATCAAAATCGTAATAACCGTGTTCTGTACTTACTAGTCGAATTTCCATACGTCTTCTTTCCGTGATGTTTAGTTAGCTTAATGATGCGCACTGCAACCAGTACGCAGCGTTTAAGGAAACTATTCGATTTCCACGCCTACATCGTTTAGTAGGAAGCTCTCTAGCTTGTCATTAAGAATGGTAAGCTCATCACTATCGAGAGTGATACCCTCGCGCTCTAGGGACTCTTTAACAGCATGAACAGCGTTGTCCAAGCCCTCTTCTGTAATCGTATTAACCATATGGGTGACTCCTGTGTTTCCGTGATGATTGGTTGATAGTTAGAAATTGCTAAAACGGCATCGTGGATTCTCACAAAATGCGTAATCCTTCATATGCGGCTTAGGCGGAACTGAAGGGTACATTGCCTTCAGCCTGTTCTCGCGGCATCGAGGGCAAAGATCCCCACGCTTCGAGCAAGAAACTTTTTGGCCTCGACGTTTTTTTGCGCCTTTACCGTCTCTGTTGGACATAGAACTTCCTCTTTCCGTTCTGTTTAAACCCAAGAAGGAAGGGAGCCTTCCCACACAATCTTTGAGCCTGTTTCATCGGCTACTTCTACTGCTATTTCATGAGCATCTACTGCTGTTAGCTCGTCGCTCTGGTCGCTGAAACCGTAATCCTCGGCTGCACCTTCGAAGTGAAGAGAGTAAAGTTCGTCCTCTCCGTCCATTTCATGAATAATTACTCGATCTGCCATAACGTTGTTTCCGTTGTGTTAGTGAATTGGCTTTATAGCTGATGACGAACAAGCTACACATCGACCGTCATAGTGTTTCCGTTACGCTATTGAATTAAAATTTCGTAGCTTTCCACGTTCCAAGTATTCGTTACCCTCATCCCAGAACTGCTCTGTGTTTTCATCAGCACCTTTCAGCTTTCTGCGAATATTGAGCATTCGATACTTTCCTACACGCTCTGTATCGCGAACCAATTCAGAGTGAGGATTTTTTGAACAAGATTCAGCGTTATAGCCTTCGATAAAAGCTTTGGCATCTTTTTTTCTGGGGATGTAAGCGTACCCCGATTGGCAATTGCTCCCTGAGTTGTAACCACCAGCAACGATTTCATTGGTGTCCTTATCCACGACATACCAGCAAGGAATGAAATTGAAGTTTTCGCCCATTCCCCAAGAATGAACACGCCATACATAGGCAGGTTTCTTGATGACAATTAAATCTCGCTGCTTTCTAGTAGTCATGGTTCTTTCCGTTGTTATAGGGGTTTAAAGGGCGTTCGGTCATCTAACGTCTTAAACGGTACTTTCGGCAGAGACATTGCCAACGCGTACTCTGGTTGTTCTGCATCAAGTTCGTAAGCGTACTGTGACAAGTGGTAAGCGCTACAGCCAAGAATGCGAGATGCTTCAGCTTTAGAGCTTACCGCAATCAAATAGCGTCCTCTTGGGTGCTTCCAACAACGTGTTACTTCAAATACTTTAAGTGCCATCACTTATCTCCGTTCTAAGTCCAGTTGGCTTAATGATGCGCTCGGCCACCAGCCAAACGCAGCGGTTAAGGCAATTAATCTCGCCCCATTTGAACTTCAATTTTGTAACCTTGTTCAGCAAGGTGTTTGAAGTCATCGTGAAACTTTTTCTCAAGTTCATCTTGGGAGAGTTTCGCTACGCAGTCAGGAGAGCGCACAGCGATTGATATTGATTGCATTCCGTGAACCGACTGGCAAGCATTCTGGAAATTCGATTCCTGTTCGTCACCAGTTACGTTTTGAGTGATGTTAATTGTCATCATATGACTCCTGTCTTTCCGTTCTATGTTCAGTTGGCTTAACAATGCGCCCTGCCAAATTACAAAGTGCAGTGATATTGTTTAGCTTAGGTTTATAATATCCGCACTAAGTACGGATGTCAACCAACAAATGTACAAAGTACGGAAGTTTTTTCTCAGCACCAAACCTAAATGAGTGGCGATTCACCACTCATTAATAACTAGTCTTTGAATTGAGGCGCGTAGCCGTCAGGAAGGGAAAAATGCATTAGCAGAGAGTGAGGCCATGCTGACAGGATTCGTCTCGACCAACCTTTTAGTAGTTTCAATTGAACGATCACCAAGCATGTGCATTAGATGTGCAATGTAGCTCTTGCAAGTTAATATTTAGCCATATGTTGTATGTTGTAGAGACAGATTTACAGGAGAAAGGGACTTTCACAGAAAGCACACTATGCAACCTATTCCCAGACAATCAACATGAAAAAAGGCATCCGAAGATGCCAAAGGGGTTGCCATGAAAAACAATGCTCACTTCAGACCAAGTGTATCCTCAATCAAATAGTAATTGAGCTTCAATTGGCGACTGATTGCCGCAGCTTCTTTTGCGCGTTCGTTCAACTTGAGTTTGTCGGCAAATAGACCGTTAAACGCCTTGACTTGGCTGTTAAGTCGCTTCGCATATGCCTCGGATTTGTCGATTTCACGTTGAATATCGTCACTAGTGACAATCCGAGCTAATCGCTGTTCGTAAGTAATCATATCATCGTCCTTTTCTTTCATTATGATAACTATCATAGCACGATGTTATCATATTGGAAGAAATATTTTCCTTTACAGTTATCATAATAGGATGTATTGTTATCGTATTGAGATAAACACTGTCAGCTTAAAAGAGGTAATGTATGGATACGTCTAGCCTGCATCGACTAAAGCTTGCAGCTCACTCCGGCACCACTCTACCTGAGCTAGTTCGTCGCTTTAGCATGACACCAATGACAATCGTTAACATGTGCTTCAACCAAAACGGTGATCACTTTGACATCCCAGAGCGCCTATTAGATAAACGTTTACGAAACGGAAAAGCGGTACTGGGCGAAGATTGCATCGAGCGGTACTGTCACTCATGCAATGAGCACTTTCCGTTTACAACGGAGTTTTGGGGAAGAAAAAACTCCACCGCAGATGGGGCGCAACCGCTGTGTCGAGCATGTACTTTTGAACGAGATCACTTACGACGTCGAGGTGAAAAGCATATCGAGGTACGAAAACTCACCTACCTCGCATAATAAAGAAGAGGCTTAGCCTCTTCTTTCAATTTCAATGTAGAACACGAACCAGCGCCAACTTCTACAACATCAGCTTCCACCGCGCAAGTTTCGGAACGCACCTAAGCTCGCCTGATTCATATCCACCAGCACCTCTACCACTTGATCTTCTGAAAGCATTGGCCTGTGGACAACTGATAACTTTCCCCTTCCACACTGATAGTCGTAGACCTAGCAGCCTCAACAACATCAAAAACCACGTGCGATGCCAGTTTACTCGCGTGCGCATTGACGTCCCCCGACTCAAGAACAAAAACACAATCCACTGCACTTGATTTGCAAATCTTTTCGACAGTCTCGGTCAAAGACCCGTAAACGCTGCTGTCCTCAACCAGTGAGCCAACTCATCCGGCAAACCCCCATGCTCTTTCAGAAACGTCAGTTGAGCGCTCAACCCCTCATTGTTCACTCGCGTGGACATCGCTAAAGCGGCATCCACCACCAGCTCATCTAGACGAGCACTATCAAACCCCATTAACTTCACTTTCTCAACTTTCATTTCAACATCCTCAAGCTGTTTGCACACACTAAGCAACGATCATTTCTTGCTTGCAGTCAGAGCACTCCAGTACAACGGCCTCAAACTCTTCAGAGTATGCACCAGTCACCTCATCGTAGTTACCCCGTTCAACCAAGACCTCCGGATGACTCTGAGTAGTAGGAGTTACCGACTGACCACCACAATTAATACAGAACATAACACACCTCACAATATAACCAATTAAGGTTATATTGTGAATCAGAACAGAGATGCGGTCAACAAAGGCATAACACAAAAATAACCTTTTTAGGTTATTATATTGGTAAGACAGAGTTGACAACAAGCCAACACCTAGACTAACGATCACTTTACAAAAACGCATAGATGCGTACACTCGATCGCAAATCACCCTTTCACTGAACGCGCCATTTGTCACGTTGAGAAGGCTATTCATGTGGGATGACTGAATCGTAATCAATGCTGGTGGACACAAGAATGAACATTGCCCAGACGTACCTAGAAATGATGAAAACGCAAGGCGTAAGTGAGCGAGAAGCTACCCGTCAGATTTGCGATACTGTGGGTCTAAAATACTCACCAAGCTATGCAACTCAATGGCCTAATGGTGCTCGATCGATCCCACCAGCAGCGGTAGTGGAAATGCAGAAACGAACCGCGCTCTACGCAGCAACTAAAGCAGGTATCAAAACCACTGGAGAAAAGGCTGTGCTGTTTGCTGCATTACTCGCTCCAAAAGTGAAGAAGAATGATGACTAGGTCTTCGCGCTCTAGCGACTAACAACCCATCATGGCATTAAGCATCAACAGTCATACGCAAATAAGCGTACAGACCAGCTGGAACGTACGCGCATAGGCGTATATTAAAATTAATACGCAAATAGAGGTGGCATAGAGCTTCGGTCACAACGCAATAACACGAAACTATCCATGTCATAGTCCCTCACACTAATTGCTCTCCGCTTGAGCGCGGGGCAGAACCTGACACCCCAAAACCGTAATGCCCCGATGTGGGGCATTACGCCATCTCTGCTCTACGATAAGAAAGCAGCAACGCCGCAGTGATCATTAGCCGCAATCTCCAATTAACCCAACTAATCGGTTAAAACCAAGAATCGTGTTGTGACCCACACCTGCTCGATATTCATAAAGCTGAAACCGAACAGGAGTGTTCGCTATTTTGTGTTGAGCCATGCGTGGCAGCTCACTATATCGCTTACCTTGTAACGCCTCAATTTCACCATCCATAGGATAGACGAACTTATCGCTGACAAACGCTATCAGAGATGCAACAAACACCCCCCCAACAGTCACCGTCCAACACCCCTTTTCATCCTGTGCAATGACCGTGGGCTGCAAACCTACGTATATTGCTTCAACTGCCGCAGCGCGCGTTGCTTTACTCGCAGTCGTAATATCAGGGATAGACAGTTCACCGTATTGATGATGCGCTTTCAGTAGCTCCACAATTGGCTCAATGTGTTTCACTCCAATTTTATGTAAATCTTCCACGTTCAGTCCTTATGATGAGGTTAATGGAGTACCCTGTGCTTGGCTTGCAGCCAACCACTACGCCACGCTCGATAGTCAAACGATAGCAACGGAAACGGATTGCTCGCTAAGGAGCACCCGCGAAAATACTGACTTCGCCCACAATCGTAAGCAGCGCTATTACGCAAAGCACGTTGAAAAGCCAAAGAATGGCATGAAGAATCCGTTTGGTAAGACACACTAGCCTCTATCGTCAATGCATTTATCGGATGCCCCAGATGGAGCATCGAATAACGGCACTGACTACCAAAACTTGGCAGCAATGCGGTTGATCTCGTCACACACTGCCTGAGCTTGAGCGGTCGAGTAACCACGCAGTTCAACATGGCCTTCACTTTCAATCATGTAATCCAACGTTTCTTTCACTTCGGTGATGTCCGTCTTGCTACGAATGTCATATTCGCTTCCCAACATACTTGCCGCAAAACGTTCCCGACCATGCTTTTCCCAGATCAATACATCAAGTTCTACCACTGCATTGCCAAGAGTAAACGTTTGTGATGTTGTTTCATTGCTAGTCATAGTTCTCTTGCCTTTAAATTGATAACCTAAAACAATGATATAACCCCTTTAGATTACATTCAATAAAAAATGCATTTCTATCCAAGAAACTAGAAAATAGGTTAGGAATCTCGCACATTCGTTTCGTCTGCACGGCCTTGAACCACGAATGACACCAATCGAGAGAGTTTGGCCCTCATGTCAGCGCCTATTTGTTTGCTACAGATAAAGGGTCACAACGATCAACGTGGGTAGTACCTGTCTCGCGCCGTCAAAATAAACATAACCGCTATAGGGTATTAGGTCAAAATTTAAATAACCTAAATAGGTTGACGTAATAACCTAATATGGTTATTCTTAACTTCAAGAAACATCGAATGCACAACACGGAGAGCGACTAAGATGACAACTGCCTACCTCATCAATCATGACGGCGCAACTAAGGTTGAGCTACCACACAAAGACAAATTGAAAAAGATGTACGAACTCATCGGGTGTCGCGTAGTGAGCGCATTCAGCTGGGAACTGAACAACGGCAAAGAAGTTTCTATCTACATAGATGACGAATCCCTGCTCAGCAGTGGTGACAAGCTTCTCACCATGCTTCACGGGGCCGACGTCCCCTTAGTCGGCAACATTTTAGTGTTGGGCGAATGCGATGATAACGGTCTTGAGATAAGCGCCCCCGAAGACTTTAAAGAAGATCAGCTTGTCCTAGAAAAACGCATGGTGACCATTCAAGCCTAGCGATGCCCATCGCGAACAACAGCAAAACCACCTTCGGGTGGTTTTTTTAGCTCTCAAAACATGGATGATGAAATAATGGTGTGGCTATATCACTGGCGTAGAAAAGGGCAAACGAAATCTAGGGACCGGATTGAGATAGTCAAATACCGCTTTCCAAGCCTTGGCCTTGCGGCGACAAGCTTGAAGATGATTTAGCGAATACTGCACGTCAGAGTCTAACCACTGACAATGCGCGTGAAGGCATTCACTGAGAAGCTGCTCCATTTTCTTGGTATTTCGTTTTCGGGCATACACGGAATGCAGTCCACCAGCCACCAATCCTGTAGCGGAGCTCTCACACTGAACATCAACAAAAAACGCCTGCGCACGCAGACAAAATTCCTCCAGATCACGAATAGACCGCTCAGCTCGTTCAAGAGTGTCTCGTTCGCCTCTCACCCGACTACCTTTTTGCAAATATTCCCGCTCAATTGAACGGGCTATGGCCAGACTTCCGCGATTATATGCCGCAATACTCATGGTTCCCTCCAACCGGAATCGAACTTGACGATTAATGAATGCCCTGAA
Source organism: Vibrio sp. R11-SG3-ISO3-SZ (assembly GCF_059834345.1). Lineage (NCBI taxonomy): Bacteria > Pseudomonadati > Pseudomonadota > Gammaproteobacteria > Vibrionales > Vibrionaceae > Vibrio > Vibrio sp. R11-SG3-ISO3-SZ. Next base: position 16,122 of record NZ_JCBDGX010000085.1, on the reverse strand, counting down.
GCAACGTCAACTCTCCCTTACAAAGTGAATACTCGACGTCATACACGCCATCATATTCACCGCCAACAATGCGAACGACATTAATATCAGCATCAAAACTGAAGATGCGAACGCCAACATGACGCATAAATTCGCGAACAGCTTGTGCAGTGCTGACCGTATAAATGCCCTGCATAAAAAACTGGTACCCTGCTGATAATTTGCTGACGGTGACCATATCAAGAACTGTAGACATATTAATTACCTCAAACATAAGAAAGCGGCACAGAGCGCCGCTAATTCGGATGACCGTTAAAGGGCCCGTTAGTGACGATAAGCTTGAACAGCGGCCTCTGATATGTCGAGCTTTTTCATGAATCCCAAACCTTCAATCCCCAGAAATTTCTCAGTTTTTGTTGTCGTACTGAACATGTAACGGACACGATTGTTACTAGAGTGAGCCGTCACTGTAAACGCCGGACGCTCCATAGTACAAACAAACGCGATAGGCTCTTGTTCTAAATTAAGCAGTAGAATGCCATTACTTTCTTCACGAAAGAATCCGTGAGTATCATGAGTCTGGTGTTCTTCATCGCGGACAAAAGTAAAGCTATTGTACTGGAAAGTTTGCGTAGTCATAGAGCGTCCCTTTATGTTCGTATGTATAATCAAATATAACCTAATTGGGTTATATTTGCAAGCAATAATGTTCATTATTAGCAATAAAGAACCAGAGAAAACCCATGAAATACCTACAGAAAAAAGGCGCCATCGGCGCCCTATTGAAACGAATAAGAGTTGACTAACCCACCAGTCCCCCTTGCTCAAAACCCAGAACTGACTCTGGTTGGCTCAAACGTTTCAAGTCCTCATTTGTCGTAGTTTGGGGCATAGTCAAATGTATATCTGAACATGTTATGCCCAACGCAGAAAAATGATCTCTAACCAACGCTATCCCCGTGCGCTCATCGGGGCAAATACAGTGAATAAACTGAAGGTTAACCGTCAACTGGAATTGATGACTCGGGTTATGAGCTATGCATTGAGGCTCATCGAACACGGCAACAAAATGACGTAAGTGGTAACCATCCTTAATCGCTACTGTTCGCATACAGCCTCCTTAAATACCTCCGGTTGATCGAGTACGGTTTCAGCATCCACAACAGATTCACCAGAAAACTCAATCCCTTCCCCTTCTATGAGCCAACCCGATATTGCACAGATTAAGCAAGCGTCAGCGCGCTCGCTCGCCACTGAGTAAATCGCAGCACTTGGACCGGACGCCCACACGTGGTCGCTAAAGATCTGACCGGATTCCTCATAAAAACCCAAAACTGTATGCTGTGTTTCAAACTCCGTATGGTGCAGCACTATTTTTACTCTGCGATCAGGAATGTGAGTATCAACCAAAACATAGTAGTAACCGGCGTCAAGCACTTCGATAATCGTTGCTTGCTTGTCTTTACGAACGCCGCTTTTCACCTTAATCTCTTGTCCAATTTTAATCATACCCGCCACCAAAAATAACCTATTGTGACTACATTATATAACCTAATTAGGTTATTATCAACTTTTTGGGCTGAAGATGATTAAAAATAACCGTATGTGATTACGCGATAAGCGTCTGTTGCGCTAGTACAAAAAAAAGAGCACCGCAATGGGTACTCTTCTAGTGATCGCAATCAGTTACAAAGCTGCGCTACTGGCTATTGAGGTTCAGTATTAATTGACGTGATTTACAATATTCACCGGCTTCATAAAAGTCTTTTGCTTTTTGTAGGTTCTGGAGTTGTAATTGACTCACTGGCATCGACCCGTCTTCAACCATCTGAAGCAGAACAAACACACCTTTGGCCTGTGTCTCACATTGCTCTTCTGACATTGCAGCGAGCGCCGGAAAAGCAAAGAGTGCTGCTACCATTAATATCAATTTCATAGTTCGTCGTCCTTTTAGTTACGCTATTAAAAAACTTTGCCTTCAACCAAGCCGGTTGACAAGCACCAATCGGCCTTTGCACCAAAAGATTGGATCAAGGACGAAAAATACTGACCAATAAATGCCCCAACGCCGAGCCACGCTTTGGGGCTTGGGCAATTCCCTAACAATCGGTGAGCCGCTGATTTCGACCCTCGAGTACTGACCATCGGGTGCCGCCCCGACGCAATTGCTGTAATAACATCAAACATTTTGGTCGGCAGCTCCCTTATTCGAGCATGCTCCGCTACCGAAAACGGTCGTAACAACCCTGTTGTCTCGAAAGAGGGATGGGCGACAAAGGGCGATCCAATCTTTGGAGATTGATACCCCGCGATGAGACTTGCAATCTTTGTTTCGTGACCTTGGTAAACATTGTGTTTGAAGTTGAGGCGTTTATCTTGAATCTTTTTAGCAATATGAGGTTTCACGGACCACGCGGAATCATCAACAGTCTCATCAAACACCGTTCGAATCGGCTGTCGAGTGACAGCGGCTGGTGGACGCAAGCATTCTAAGTTGATTGGCGGTAATCCATCTGACACCGCGACTATGCAAGCACGAGGACGCCCTTCAAAATCCCCCCAATCATTGCCATTGACCACAGTGGATTCAAATCGATAACCCTTAAGTTCGCGCTTAATGAGATCGAGAGTCTGACTATTGATAAAGGCTTCCGTGTTCTCGATGAGGATGAGAGCAGGATTGAGCGCACGCAAAACGGCGATTGTGGGTATAAACAGAGTGCCCACCTCTGGATGAGACAGATCGCGCCGCTCAAGTGGGGAAAGCTTACTCTGACCTTGGCAAGAGTAACCAACCTCGACGAAGTTAACCTCACTCAGTGCGCCTAGCTCAATATCTCGAATATCGGAACATACTGCTGTTGCATTTTGGTTTATGCCCTGCCATAGCGGGTTGGCCTCAAGTTGAACGGTCATAGCTAGTGGATCTAATTCATTGGCAAATCTCATCTCGGTACGAAAACCCTGCGACTCAAGCCCTCTCGCAATTTTAAGTGCTGTGTAACCGATCCCTGAGAACAAACTTCCTTTAGTCACTACGCCGGATCTCACATTCGCCAATAGGGAACGCTCACGCGACATCTTTGCGATCTCGCTACTTTTCGCCGAAATCACTAAGCGATCTTTCTCAAACCGAACTTTAACCATGCTCAGTCCATTCAATGCGGCGCCCGTTGCGCGGTCGCGCAGCTCCACTAACTCACCGCGCCCAGTGTCCATCACCGACTTCTTCCCATTTGGATCAGCAAAAATCTCAATGCGATGATGTCCGCGCCTAACGCCCAGCTTGGTACCGGCAACAAGCCCCATTTTCTTTAACAAATGGGAGGCGTTAATAAACACCCGAGAGACGCCCGTATTAAACTGTTTCACTGAGTAGTCCATCTCAATAGCAATCATATAAAGCTCCCTTCAATTGCCAGCGCACGCCACAATGACGCGCGCTAAACACACTCATAGTTGAATCGATACCGCGATCGGGCAATGATCTGACAACATATCTTCCACACGCGACACGCCGTTTTCATCACCAAAGTCGTAGGCCATGGCACGTGATACGGCCAATTCAGGTGAATACAAAATATGATCAATAGGTTTGGGGTATTTCGGGTGACACCCACGAACGCCGGATACCGCATTCGATAATGCCTGAGAAGGCGACACATAGCCCAAGAACCCATCATCAGCATGGTCAAGGCGACGGTTGAAGTCACCGAGGATCACAATATTGCGGCCGCTGTTGACTTGGTTGGATGCCCAGTCGCCCACTAGTGGCAGCTGACGGGCCAGTTTTCGACACGTTTTCGAACTGTTCAAAGCTCCATCAAAACAGCCACTCTTTAGGTGCACATTAAGCAGAGATAGGTTAGCGCTACGCAAGGTTAGCGATAAACCATAGCGAAGGCTCCCGCCCATGGCCATCGACTTCACTTCAGAAACAAGCACATCATCGGCTGATAGCGCCGCGATGCGAACGGCATAGCCGACACGTTGAGCCGTGGATTGATTACTAGTGCCACGACAATCATAGCGACTTGAAGGACGGCCTGACACAAACAGTGTGTATTCTTCAGGAGGAAAAACCCGGGCTAAGGCGTCGGTGTTTTCGACTTCTTGTAGCGCATAGATGTCAGCATCAATCTTCTTCACATACTCACTCAGCGCCGCGTAGTCGCTGTTGGAACGTGGTTTACAACCTGCCATAGATTCCGCCGCCAAATGCTCCATATTCCAAGTAACCACCTTTAGCGAGGATTGAGCAAATGCCACTGGCGCCACCAGCAACCCCAATATTAGTGTAACAAAGATTTTCATAGTCTCTTTTTCCATATCAACAGTGTATAATTAATACTATTTCAATTTTATTAGGTGTTCAATATAAAGTTATCATAATAAGGTAATCATTTAACTTTGCGTGTTTACAAAAACCAATCACATTGTTATCATAATAAGACAACAAAATAAGGACGCGACCAAATGAGTAGAATTTATATTGCAAGAGTTAATATGCACTCCATCTTGTTTCAACCCGTATCAGACTTCTCTCGTATCGAGAAGCACAACATTAAAACAGCAAGAGACAGCGGTATCGCTCTATCCGGATACTCTGACTTTAACGGTTCTGGTGACTTGCTAAAGGCTGGATTTGGCGTTGGTAAATCCATAGAACTGAACTTAGAAACTTATGAGTTTGAGATTTCAACGCCAACGGTAATCACGAGTAACCAGTTTGAAGCTTACAAAAAAGCGATAAGAAAGGCGGAAAGAACCACGGAAAACATTGAAAAACGTGCACGCACAACCTTAAAACAATCCTTTTCTACTGCCAGCTTGCACCATCAGATACAAATGCTCTTCGCCGAGTTCAATGTAGTTGGCGGTACCATAGATTTTGCAGAAGGTAAAAACCAAACCTTCACTTACAAACCCCGAACTGGCAGCGCCAAAGGGCTAGCAGACAATGAACAGGCTCTGGACCTCATATTGACCGCACTAAGCATGTAACCCAATCACGCTGACGAACATAAAGCCCACTGATTAATCAGTGGGCTTTTTTTACGTCACCACTAACGCAACGCCCAGCAAGGCCACAAGTCATCACCCAAACAAGAATTTTAGAATTATTGATACTATAATTTCCGAATGGTAATGACGTTGATGAGGTGTGAGATGACATGCTCCAACTGTACTGATGGGATTTGCAATAACATGTGTTCGAACGAACAAGACGCAGAAGCGCCCAATCAAACCGCGCAGCGACCGCGTAAAACGCGACTGGAATTTGAACTAAAGAACGCCACTGCACATAGCATTTTTCAAGTGGTCGCTGTCGTTATTTCTGGGCGCAAGCAAATAACGTTGGCGGACGAAAGCGGCGATCTCATAGGACTAGCCGAACGCGCCAGACCCTATTGTTTCCCAACAGTGAAGCAGGCTGCACATTTCGCCACGAAAGGCCCCACACTTGGATCTGCCTACAAAGCATACAAAGCCAATTACGCCCATTGCAATGCCAGCATTCGATGTGAAGATGGGCACTACCTTGTCCCGCTGTATCAACTAAGTCCGACCGGAGCTCACAGTAATCAACAGAATAATCCTCAGTTCAGAGATGTAGAAACCAAGATTGAAGACCGCGAATCAAAAACATTAGAAGGCGAACTCATACAAAAAGGAAGCTTACTCGCCACAGCGCTAGATTTGGAATCAGAAGCATACGAACTACTCAACAAGATCAAACCACAAGAAAGCTCGTTCACGCGTCGCTGATTGTTGCCCTACGGCGCCAGAAGAGGAATCACATCTCGATTCAAGTTGCAATCAAATACCGGACGAAATATAATCATTTTAAATTATCAATAACCAAATTAGGTGATTTCCATGACATCGTCCAACGCTGCGGTCAAACGGGTCAAGAGCGAACAAGAAAAAAGCCTTGACCACGTCGCGCAGACAGAGCTAATGGCGCACATTCGCTCACAAATGAAGTCCGCCGGCATAAACTATTCAGAGCTCGCGGATCGTATGACAGCTCTCGGTCGAGAAATCAGCGTGCAAGGTCTTAGAAACGCATTAAGCAAAGGTACCCACAAAACGTCATGGTACTGGGACTTGATGAAGATGATTCACAAACCACCGGTCAAGGCCCTGCCATTGGCGGAGCTCAATGCGATTTCAACCCAAGAAGTGGCAGAACACGTTCGCAACGCAATGAGACTGCGCAACCTAAAGCATGCAGAAGTCGCCGAAAGACTCACCGACATGGGGAGGCCAATTTCCATCCAAGGCCTAACCAATAAACTGAGCAAAGGTACCCATAGAACGACGTGGTATTGGGATGTCATGAAAGTGATCAATGCCGCTGATAGCAATTGTGTAGCCCTACCCCAGTGGGACATGGGCCGCGGCAGCTTACATCGATTATGGATAGCGCTTGGGGCGTTAGCGGCATCCGGTGGCGAGGCCAGCCTCTCAGAGTTGGTTAACCGAACCCGCCTGCCGAGAAGCACAGTAGAAAATGCGTTAATGAAAGTCATTAATGGCCAAGTTCCATCACTTGTCATTGAGAGAGACAAAACGACTTTCACTGTTAAAAGCTGGGGAACCCTGATCAACAAGACAGAGTTAGAGCAGAATTTTCTTGAATACACTAAGACTGTGGACAAGAAATAACGTTGGTCTACCGCGCCTATCAACAGCAGGATCTCACCAACGCAGACAAACAAAAAAGGGCACCCGATGTGCCCTTTTGTATAAGGTCGTTTAGGCTCGCAACTTTCCGAACTCAGAATCTGGGCATGTCATGATCTTATTGACCATTGAGGCCGACGCTCGACGCGCTCGTCGAATAACATGATGATGCGTCGGCCATCGGCACCCAAACGCGTAATCAAATGAAACAAAGACTTTCTCGGCTTCAATTATTTTGAGCCACTGTCGCTTGACGCTATCGTAGTAGTAATACCCCTCAATACTCTCTCTACAAGATGTATAGGTTTTGGCCATCAAATCAGACACCTGTTGATTGTAATCAGTCATTGTCAATCTCCCTCTCTGACACCCAACCAATATAACCTAATTGGGTTATATTGGTCAAGAGATAACTCGTCGGTTGAGTAAAGAAATAGCGACATTAATAATCGAAAAAGATTACATATAGAATTGGCGCCACAGGCGTTGGGTTACACAAAAACAAAGCACTGGCCACTAGCAAGCAACACTGAAGCTGCACAGCCATCCCATGAACGACCATCCGAGCAATATACAAAACCATCATGACAAAAAGGCACATAACTCACACGCTTATCGTCTTCCGGTAGACTGCCAGTGTAATTCATACCGAAGGACACCAGATATCCATCGATCCAAGCGTGTACGTTGCGCTGCCCTTGGCGCCGAGCTCGGGCTTGCCCCGCCAACGAAATCTTCACCATCGTCGCTGTATCTTGGGCACGCAGCTGAACGTAACCGACGTGAGCGACGACCTTGCCCTTGTGAGGCCCTGACATCGCGACCAAACTGAATAGGCCATTATTCAAATTGCGATAAACCCGCACTCTGTCGCCGGCGTTAAACTCCCGTGATTTATAACCTAGCATTACAACCTCCCCTCAGCCACGCCGCAACTCACCCAGAGCTGATCGAAGCGAGGGTTTCTACGCAAAGAAGCGCCATCTAATCCATAACCTCCGTACACCAACTCTTCCGCAGTCTCAAAGTCAAAGCTAATGAGAGAGAAGTAGCGGCATTCGTCGATATCGAATGGCCAGTACAGACCTGCCGTGAGGTCGAAGTGATGGCCATCTTCGCTAACATTCCACGCATGCTCGATAGCGATCCCCGTAGGCAATAGGACGTACCCCAAGATATATCGACAGCTAAGTTGAGCAGAGATGACAAATGCATTGGTATAGCAAGCTTTCGGCAAAATATCGTCCAGTATCCAAGAGTCGCCATGAATCGGCACCCCCGTCCGCACACTAGAAACCTGAGTAAGCGCCGATGAGTTGACCAGATAAGTCGACTGAATGGCTTGTAAGATACGGGCTAAGGATGTCATGTTTTCACCATTTATATAGGTTATTCATATCTATTGTAACCTAAAACAATTACATTAACAATGTAGGTAATCACATTAGATTATCAATAGGCCGCAATGTTACTTGCGGCTTTAGCGTTATCTATCGAGGGTTACTGACGGATGAGCTGGTGCAAGTCATCAAGAACATGATCATCGAGGCTGGGCAATTTGGTATTGAGTTGGCGACTGTTCACCACGTGTTCAGCCTGCTGCGCCGGTGCACAACCATGCACGTTACCGTGATCAGGCACGTTGCTAGTCGGAATGTCCATATCAGTCTGACTACTTTGCCCTAGCTGGTGGGTACTATCATCACTACGTGCGGCGTCATAACGTTCAACAAGCTTGTCGTCAAAAGCAAAGTGCTTCGTTGGCAAATAGGATTGTTCATAACCCGACGCGAACACGTCAAACGTGGTGACGTCTTTGACAAATCGATAATCCACCATTTCGAGTTGAGGGACACCTCCCTTCATTACCTCTTGAGTAGCAGCAAGAGTGGCCACATAAGCAGGCACCCACAGCTTGATTGGACGCTTACTGTCGGTGGGTTTATGAAAGCGCTTAAAATACGCATCGCCTTTTTCGCTGCGCTCATTACGATAGAACGTTTCTCCACCATTCGTATAGCGATTCAGAGAGAAGAAATCTTTACGTTTATTTGAGCCAAACGAACGACGAATAACCGGAATAACTTCGACGCTAAATTCATCTGCCGGAATGTTTGGATTATCTTGCATAAAGGCAATCAGTTCTTGCAGAGCTATGTAATGCTTTGGCGTCTCATTGGTTGAGTCGTTACTGCTTGAAAGAAAGGCATCCAAACTTTCTTGCGCCGGTGCATTGACGTACATATCTTCGTCATTCTTCGTCAAGTGCGAAGTATACAATGCAGAATCAACATCAACAGAACCCGACGATTGGTCGATGTACCGCAGAATAAACTCTGGTCGGTAACGGCCAGTCCCCTCTTTGCACTCGAGACATCGAAGCATAAACTCTTTCATCGCTTGCAAATCGCCATTAGCAAATAGCTGGGCAGAGGACAGCTTAGCTTGTCGCGTAAAAGCGGTATTGCGCAGTTCTGCGGCAGGGTTGCGCGGATCGAAGCGCCCTGCTGCAAGAACTATGGTTGTATAGCCTTTCTCAATGGTTTCAAGCTTACTCAGGCCATTATGGATCGCCGCGTTCGCCCAGTTAGCGGTAAAAGACTGACTGCCAGATGGACGGCAATCTTGAAATATGATCACTCCCCCCTTATCCCCTTCAGCAGCAACAACATGAGTTTTTCGCTCGCTCGCGTTAGCAATGTCCTTGAGCTCAGGGCGAGTGCGCCCACTATTTAATGGGTTATCGAGAGGACGTAATCGTACCGACACCACCTGTTGTGTGTACAAGTCTAAGCCAGTTACGAAATGGTCAGACGGATCGCGCGCTGTCAAGTCATAAGCGTGGACGCGAAGCGCTATATTGCGCGGAGAGACAGTAGAGAAAGAGCGAGAGTTTGCGGCTTCGAATGCCTTTTTGAAGTTCATCATGATAATCACCAATAAATGTAGAAGAATAACTAAACATCATTGTTATCATAATAAGAGAATGCAAAATAATCAATATTTATTTTTAATCTTGACAAAACAAATACCAACCAAATATAAGCGCAACAAGACATATCAGCAAAACAATAAAGAGTAAGGTGGTCATAATCACATCCATAGTTTAAAAAGATTTAGATCAACACATTGATCTGTTTGAATAACAAGCCCATAAGCGTAAAGACACCCTCACACCTATCTGCATGGTCGCAAGAAGCGCTTAGATAACCAAAAAGCCGCCTAGAATAGTTCCTGCATAAAAATTGTGGTAAGCCAACAGCTTACCACAGCATCGAACGAAAACGCCCTATTGTTCTAAACGTTGGGCATTAAAACTTTTCATCTCTCGACGAGCACGATTCAAGCAAGTTTCCCATGAAAGCCGCTTATCTGACTGTCTAATTTTCTTTGCATATTCACGTACTTTCTTCTCGTATTCATTGTCAATCATCATCTTATCCATCACAAATGTTATCATAATAACAGCAACACTATACAACATGCCGCAGGCCGTCAAGATAAAAATAACCACAATAAATTACCCACCTAACCAAATTAGGTTGAAACCAAATTCAAGTGCAGTTATCATAATAAGATACAGAACGAGGGCTAACCTATGACGAAAACAGACATCACATCACTTGAAAACGTAGTACTACCACTAAACTCAGATCAACTGGGTGCTCCCTACTCTCCGGATCACTCCGGACCACTTGCCGGACAAGATGGAGACGCTATTGAAGGCGATCTGGTGGTTTTTCTATCAGATGGACAGGTCTGTTGGGATACCAACGATGAACGAGAGCCTTACCACAATGTCAAAGCCGGTGATTGCATGTGGATTTATGACTTCCAAGCACACAATGACGGAACATACTCACATTCATTCCACTACATGTCAGGCCGCTCCACCATTGCGACCCAGTGCCCTATGGTGCTTATCTACCAGTCCTTTGATGTAGGTTACGACCAGCCTATGTACGATCGCATCAACACAGACATATCGCCAGACTACACATAGACTTCAGAAAATATGATATAACTATTATTATCAGAGATCTAACCAAAGGAGCGGAACAATGATCAAGGAACTACGTTCATTCAGTAAAAATAGTAGCACCGCAGAATTTGAGTGTGTAACCGGTACTGTTGTCGATGTATCGTTCACAGCCGCGGGAGACTACAGCACTCAATCTCGCGAAACCATCATGGGAACAAATGAGGGAACTATTATCAGTAGCGGCGCGCTGGATGCCACGTATTGGCTTGAAGATGAACATGGCAAAGAGCGGCAGCACATGATGTTGTTCGGTAAAAAAGCGGGTCAAGCCATACGCAAAGGACATAAAGTGTCCGTGATTATAATCAAACACAAAGACCACCAGCACGACTGTGCATTAGTAAACCACAATACTGGCATCGTATTTCATCAGTCCGGTCATGACATTGCAGAAAGTACCAAGTTTGAACGATCTGATGCTACTGTACTGAGTATTATTCTAGCGATTGGGCTCTCAATGTTTTGCTTTTCGTCACTAGGCATGAGTTTTACGGTAGTCGCCAGTATGTTTGCTGGCATCTTGTTTTTTGGCTATATCATTGGTCGAAGCAATAATGAACAAGTAGAAGATCAGCTCGAAAAGCATGTCACTGAACTAGGTGACGAGCTATTAGCGGCACATGAACACTGATTCCCAGACTGATTTAAGGGGTATGTTCCACACGTCATACCCTTTCAATTCTATCATGTAGGAGCTTGAGCGCATTGTAGGATACAACCAAGTGCCGGATAAATGTCGCCTGCTTTGATCGCCCACTCTGCCTGTGACCGTCTGCCAACAACTCCCCCACACCACGACGCTGGGCATCATATTCAGCCACTTTCGCACCATTCGATTCACTCAAGAAGTACTCCAACCGAGCGACCTGATCTGCCGTCAGTAGCTTAGGGGAGAACAGTCGAATAAAGCCGACCCCGCCTTGACGTACGATACGCCCTCTCAGCTGATGCAACTGAGTCAGGCCAAAGCGCTCTGGGTGCAGCACATAAATATCCTTTAAGTCGGGTAAATCTATCCCTACCTCCACCGCCGTTGATGCCACCAATCCAAGTGCAGTCCCATCGCGCATTGCGCTTAACGCGGCACTGTTGTCGTCACTATCACGCTTTGAATGCACCAACCGCCATACGTCCCCAAATTGCTGCTGCATGCGCATAAAGAGATCTTCCACACTAACCAAGTCGTCAAACCCATCGGCGTCTGATTCAGTCGTTAAGGGACAAATAATGAGTGTTTGCCGCCCTTGACTGATGGATGCTCTGATGTCGTCGAACATCAAACGACGGCCGACCTCTTCCATATACAGCTTACCTATAAATTCTTTCTCCACGAAGCATTTGGTCAATGTATGTGTGTGGTAGTGGCCAAGCAGAGTTCCAGCGATGGTTCTTGGGATCGGTGTTGCCGACGCAGCTATGTAATGAGCACCGCGGGAACGGTAAAAATCTCGCTGTGCAACGCCGAGGCGCTGTTCCTCATCAACGATCATGGCATAAGGGATAAACTGCTCTTTAGTAGAATCTCTGTGAATAACTGCTGAAGTGCCAACATAACAAACCCCTGCTTGCTCACAGACCATTTCATCTGTATTCGACGTAACCAGTTTGAACCGATCGCGAAGAGTCGGAAAGGTGCTACAGAAAACATTGTAGGTTTGAATTGCGAGGTGCTCAGCTGGCGATAGAACGATAATTGATTTCTCATTGATCAGTAGCTGGTGGACAATCATCGAAAGCACAGCAGTTTTCCCATACCCCACGTCCCCATAAATTAGGTGACTAGAAGTCAGCGGGTTTTCGAAGTGCTGGAGAACATCAATCGCTATTCTGCGTTGTTCCCTAGTTGGTAAGAATGAAAATGCCAGCACCGCCTCCTTTAGTGCATTCAAATCTAGAGAAATTGGGTCGATTGGATATTGGTGAGTTTTCTCCGCTACTATCCGCTCTACAAATACGCTTGTTGCCAGCACCTCCATGTCTTCTTTCGCTTGAATCGTTCGCTGAATATCGCTGGTAGAATGAACAGCCAGTATCAGGTCGAGAGCGGTGGGAAACGCGATACCAAACCTCTGACAAACCTCATCAAACTGTGCATGTGTTGAAATGCCTAGTTGCTTGTACAGTAATTTTACGGCTCTGCGACACCACTTTTTGTTTTGAAGGGACTCCGTAATGACTTCTCCCATAAATTGCTTCGGAATGCCATTGTGAGGCGCATAAATACCACATGGTTCATTCATGGCATTGGGATGGACTCGAACATCAGATAGAGCAAGTTTGCCATCAATACTGCAAACAGAGGCATTAACAGCAAGAGTTTTTCTTCGACCTATGCAATCTGTAATGCGATCGTATAGGTCGTCCGAGTTGTGAAATGATGTGATTTCAAGTTTGACAGCTACATTGTCTGACAAAGTCTGAGCAAGATAGGCAACTGCCCTCACCCACTGTACCTTTGCGTTGGTTTTCGAAGATTCCAGCCGAGCATTACAGTTGGATTTGAATCTAAGAAGAGCAAATACACGAGTTCCAATTCTAGAGTTAACAAGGTCAGCGCGAGACGAAATCTCTGGAAGAACGGTTTGTATTGTCTTTGGAGTCTGTAGCAGCAAAAGCGCTCGATCTTCATCATCAAGATTGGTTCGTCCTCGATTACTTGACATCTCAAGGGCATCAGCATGTCGATCTGCTTTTCTCTCATTGGCTACCATAATGCAGTTCCTACGTTGTCGTCACAACTGTTCCAAGTGCAGGTGATCACACCCACATAGAAAATATTATACCTTATTTTTCATAGAGTGGTCGTAATCGTAGATTGATTGCGAGAAGAAGCCGAGCCGATGTGTTCAGACACCAATAAATAACCCAAATAGGTTACTTTTTATGAATAGCCATAACCTTTTCCATTGACTTGTTATCATAATAGGAGTAATATGAGTGGTAAGTAGCTAGGAGAAAGAAATATGACACTAACTCAAAATTTGATGGTGATTGTTCCTATCATCGTAGCATTAATCAGCGTTTTGCCTCTCTTGCAAAAACGCAGTGCAAGAATAACCAAGGAACAGAGAATCCGCGAACTTAAAGCAATGAAACGCTTAGTGCTAGACAATCTGACATGGTCATATATCGAACAAGAGCACTGCGAGTTAAGCTTACTTCATTCAAACATCAGTAATCGAAATAAAGTGCGCGCTCAAGTCCAACTTGAACATGGCATGAAACTCAGCCCTCGAAGCGCACGCAGTGATCTAAATACGCTACTCGAAAAGATTAATAGTAAGCTCGACGCATTGGAGAAGTAGCCCACCGTACAACCATAAATTTTTTTGACCACTTTATTATCATATTAAGAGGAATGACACAATGGGACATCTAATCGAAGTAGCGCAGAAAGCAGTGCGTGTCACCGCAACCAGTGGAAAGTCGCTGTACATTCTGAACACTCTGGCTGGTAACAGCAGGGTTATCGATAATGAGACAGGGAAGTTCTCTCGAAGCTGGGCAACCGTGGCTCTAGGCAATGCCGAGACCATAAAATCAAAAATCGGCGAGCTGGCTAAATCAGCGGGAAACCTCTCGATCAGGAGCTGGCGGGGACGTGATTTCACTGAATCCTCGTACAAAACACGCTGCATCAAAACACTCACTAACGCCACAGAGTTACGAGCAGCAATGGAAGCCTCACCGCACTTTGATAGTCTTTTTGGTTTGATGCAGGTAGTCGTTTCACTGAATGAACTAGAGTCTAACCCTGACAGCCGCAAAATGTTTATCGAACTAGCGATTGCGCATTTAGATTCTGAAGATTGCAATAAGCTTCAGTATGCTATCGATGACACCGGCATTGAAACCGATGTAATGCTCACACTATCGATGCATAAGCAGCAACATATCGACCTACTTGTAGCAATGACTGAAATCGCTAGCGAAGAGATGAGCTGGACCGCATATTTAAAAGCCCCCGTTGATGATCAAGACCATGCTATTTTCGAAGCCATAAAAGGCATCAGAGATAGCGGATTAAGCACGCATTAATTCCAGTTCAAATGCAGACAAAAAAGCCACCCGAACTGTTGGGGTGGCTTTTAGCTATTTTGGTCACCGATCTCATCAAGCAATATTACTGATCACTCGGTGAACATAGGCCTCATTAACCGCTTCGGTCTCCAGATAATGTTGCACAGTGGATTTACGGACTTCGTCATCAATATCAAGTAACGTAATGAACTGAAAACGTTGGCGTCGAGACATGGTCTTTAGCACTTCGCTAGATTTGAGAAAGAAGTTGAATTCGAATTGGGATATGGTTTTAGACCCATCGATTACTATTGGCTCAAGCGCCGCTTTGATGTCCAACAATCGATGCATCACCAATGAGAACTCTAGGTTCGCGACTTGCACTATCTCTTTAGCTAGCGTTTGCAGTTCATCGTCTCGGTAGTAGAAATCGAGATAAAAGGTGTGGGTCTCATTTGACCTCCCCACTACAGACATTTCAACGCATGAGACGGAACCAGACTGCGTAGGAGTTGCAATGTAGTGGTTCATGTCCACTTTGAACTCATCAGTAAGGGATTCCAAGCGCTCACTGCGAGCCGATGACAAGGACAACTGCCCCTCTTGACGTTTGAGACCCAAGTTTAGCAGCTTGTTGTCAACGATAGGCTTTTGCATGTTGTGGGGTAGCTGTAATGCATCATTAAAGCTCTTTGAATTTAACGTGACGATCACATTGGAGGCTGTCTTGCACAGATAGCACTCATAACCCCATAGCTTGAGAACAAAACTAGATTCAGTCGTAGACTCAAGAGAGACCTGTGAATCCTGAAGGACTCGAATATCTTTCATTGTCGACAGTAGACGATCAAAAAACTCGAGGCGCCCCACATCCTCAAGATACAAGCGTTGGATGAACACACGCCAAGGAAAACGGCTTTCTCTGTCGCGTACCGCATTGCGAAGCATTACGTAGATTTTGAACAGCAGGGGATGAGTCTTCAGCGATAGCACCGGAAATGGGAAAGCGTGCCGGCCTTCAAACATCTTCGTGACAAATTCATCCGATACAGTGAGCAGGTAGATGCTATTCAGGGCATTTTGTAAATGAGGTTCATCGTAGGTGAATTCACTCACTGATGACTTAGATAAAGAGCCCAAATTGACTGTTTGACTGAGTAACTCAGCCTTTTCGATATAGCGGTATTGGGTGTATTTGATAGGCGAGTCATTTGCCTCATCGGGCTTGATCTCAAATATGGTTGTACTCAATCGCAAGATAGCTGTGTGTACATCTTTGACGCTGACATCTGAGTTGCGGCTACGGCGGCAATACTCCAACACTTTGAATACACTGACTGGAAACTTATTACTAAAAACGTTCACTTTGAAGAAGTCGTAGTTAAGCTCCA
>NZ_JCBDGX010000084.1:0-4892 GCF_059834345.1 Vibrio sp. R11-SG3-ISO3-SZ | reverse complement strand
AATTGACCACCTCAAGGCTTTTTTCGACCTCGCTCTCATCGTAAGAGAGGGTGCGCGAGCGGTGATCTTGGCCGACCAATAAGGTTTTGATTGCCACCTGATTGCTTTTGTCCGCGATGAGTTTGGTGATGCCATTATTGGGGAGGCGAAACATCGCATAGCTGTGCAGGTAGCCTTGTTGAACGATAGGTGCACCAAACCACGCTACCATGCGACCTTGTTCGAGTGAAAAGTCAGAGATAATCACCGGGGTGTAATCTTCGTTGGTTTTGCGTCGTTCGGTCACTTGCTTGCGCAGGGCTTGAAAGGTTTTACCGAGATTTTGATCTTTGTAGCGGCCGCTCTGCAGGTTAGTGCCGTAGTTATCGTGCTTGTAAATGGAGTAGGTGACATTACCTTCGCGGTCAACCAACAGAATGTCGTCAAAGTCGGAGCGTTTGAGCAGCTCTAGGTACGCCCAATGGTAGCGTTTGTGCAGCAGGCGATAGCGCTCTGTGCCGGTGTAGACACTCGATTGAGGCAAAATCGAGGTTTTGATTTGATCTCCGGAGCCAGGAATATAGCGTTTTTGTGCGTACTCGCGTGCTTGTTCAATATCCAAGCCCAAGCTTTGAAAGGCGTTGACTAAGCCGTAAAAGCGACCGCCACTGGCGTAGGCCAGTTCTGAGCGAACAAAGCCCATCACTTCTGATTCTTTGGCGTAGAGGTAATCCTCAACCTGCTGCTGTTTGGTATCGCGTACTGAGGTGAGGTGGTAGGTGCTTTGCTCTTGCAGATCTTTGGTATGAGATTGGAGAAAAAAGATGGCCATTAAAGTCAACGGCGTGATGCTCAGTACCAAAAACGCCAACATTAACGTGTTTTGAAGACGCTTAAATCTTTGCTTTTTATACAACTTAAACATGTCGTGGGGGCTTATGGCTAAAAACGTTAATTTCTTAAACTGACAAATTTAACGAGTTTTTTTACTTTGACAAGTAAGTTGCCCGCAAAGCGTGGTTAGCGGCGCATTTTCAACGAAAAGAGGACAAAATAGCCCAACTTATGAGCGAGGTTGGGCGAGATAGGCTAGCGTTTGGCGTGATAAATAGCGAACTTGTTGGTCTTATTTAGTGTCTCGCATTTACCGAAAGCGGCGTCGATAATCGGCGGGTACTTGAGAAAGCTATTGGCAACAATAAACAGCGCTCCTTGGTGATTGAGGTGAGCGGGCGCTTGCTCTAGTAAGGTCTCGGTTGCGCTGTAACTGGTATCAAGGCCTGAGTGGAACGGTGGGTTGCTGATGATAAATTGATAGTCATCATCGGTATCAGAGTAGATATCGGACGCAAACACACGCCCGGTTAAACCATTGGCGGCTAAGGTCGCTTGGCTTGATGCCACGGCCAGGGCGCTGATGTCACACATCTCTAGCTCTATACCAGGGTTGAGTGCAGCCATCACGCTGCCAATCACGCCCGCGCCACAACCAAAGTCGAGTACTTTTCCGCTGAGTGGCGGCAGGGTATCAAGCAGCAGTTGGCTGCCAATATCAAACTCACCGTGACTGAATACCCCAGGCAAACTGTGGATCGTCAGGCGTGTTTCTTGGTAGCTCACTTCATAGCGCTTAAACCAAGCGTCCAATTGAAACGCTGGGGGAGTTTGCGTGCATTGACCCCAATAGAAGGAGCAGCGACGTGCTGAGTCATATTTGCGGATTGTGCCGTAGGGCTTGAACATCTTTTCGATGCTTTTAATGCCTGAGCGATTTTCCCCAACAACGACGATTTCGCACCCTTCGCCCAATTGAGCCATCAACATTGCCAGTAGGTATTCTGCTTCCGCTTTGGCTTTTGGCCAGTACAGCAGCACTAAATCCGCTGGCGCTTTATTCTCGTCTTTGAGTTTGTATTGAACGCCAAACTGACAATCTATGGCGGTATGCGCACTCAACTGGCGATAGTAGCCATAGTGGGTGGTGAATACGGTGACCGATTGGCAGTGGTTGGCCAACTCAATGGGAAAGAGATCTTCGGATTCTCCTGCTACTAAGACGTGTTTACCTTCAAAGTAAGCGAGTTGACGTTGGGCAATTTGGCTAGGCGCGATGTAAGCAGACATAATGAGCTCTGACGGAAAAAGACGGGGGATTTTCGCACAATCCCCCGATGATACCAAGCGCCCGGTCATACTAAGCGTTGGATGTGAGGTCAGTTTTGATCTTGGCGATCGAGAAAGTCTTGAAACTCTTCCTCATAGATGTTGAACAGCACCATGGTCACGGCAAAGATCAGCGGACCGTAGATTAAGCCAATCAAACCAAATAGATGGATGCCGCCAAGCAGGGAGAAAAAGATCATGAGCGTGTTCATCCCCGCGCTGCCTTGCATCAGCAAAGGTCTGAGTAAGTTATCGATGGAGCCCACCACCGCAACGCTCCACACCGTGAGGAAAATCGCCCAAGTGGTATCGCCACTTAAAAATAGGTAGCTCACGGCAGGAATCCAAATCAGAGCAGTACCGACGACGGGGATAAACGATGCAAACCCCATCATGGTGCCCCAGAACAAACCCGGGAATCCCGCCAACCACATGCCGATGCCGCCTGCTACCCCTTGCGCAATAGCGGTTAAAAACGATCCCATCACCGCCGATTTGGATACCTGTTCTATCTCATCAAGCAATTTGTCTTCTTGGCTGCGTGAAAGCGGCAGGATATGACGAATGGCGCCAATGATCTTCTCGCGATCGCGCAACAAGAAAAACAGTACAAACAGCATGAGGAAGAAATCCATCAAGAAGGTTGTGGCATCACCTAAAATTTTCGCGCTGATGCCGACCAAGTTGGAGCCAAAACGGGTGGCAAACTGGCCCACTTTTTGGGCGATTTGCGAGGGCTCAATCGCATCAAAGGGGAGGTAGTTGTTGACGATAGATAAGCCTTTGACAACCCAAGGATGCTCAAACAGCGCTTGAATCCCACCTTGCGTGACCCATTGATAGACGTTTTGTGAAAAGGCTGAGCCTTGCTGCACAATCGCAGCAAACACAAACAGCAGCGGGACGACGATAATGAAGGTCAAAATCACGCAGGAGAGCAGGGCGACGACATTGTTGTGCTTGGGCATTTTACGCTCAAGAGCCTGATGAATCGGCAACATGAGGATGGAGATGATAAACGCCATGACGATGGAGTTGACGTAGGGTTCGACTAACAGGTAGCACGCAAATCCGGCCGCTAACAAGGCGAGGATCAATACCCAATGACTCGAAGTGATGGTAACTTTGTTTGACACGATGACGTCCATTTATGCAACAAGGTAGTCGTATAATGGCGTTAAACCCTTCAAGCTTCAATCACTAACGTGTACGGGCGCCGGTTAAGGCTGCGATGTAAGGAGAAAAATGATGGGCTGTTGTAATAATGAGAACGGTCATTGCCCTACGCGCGCAAAGCGTCGTGGACTCTCTTGGTTTGGTCTGTTGATACTCGCGCTGGTGGTCACCGTGCTCTTCTTTTGGCGATGATTCTACGGGCATAAAAAAGGCTGCGCGATGCAGCCTTTCTTTTTGCCTTTCATTAGGGGCGTAATGCCGCCTAGATGCGATTAGGCTTCTTGCGCAAGCTGAGCGAAACAGCGATCCGCCGCTTCAAGCGTTGCTTCGATCTCTTTGCTGCCGTGAGCGAGGGAGGTGAAGCTCGCTTCGAACGCCGATGGGGCAAGGTAGACGCCGTGTTCTAACATCAAGTGGAAGAAGCGCTTAAATCGCTCGATGTCACAGCGTGTCACATCTTCGTAGCAGGTGATGCGTTCTTGATCGGTAAAGAAGAAACCGAACATGCCGCCCACTTGATTGACCAGCAGCGGAATGCCGTGCTCGGCAGCCAACGCTTTAAAGCCGTCAGCCAGTTGCTTGGTTTTTGCCGCTAGGCGTTTTTCATTGCCCTCTTCACGCAGAACCGACAAACAGGCGTAACCCGCTGCCATCGCGACTGGGTTGCCGGAGAGTGTGCCCGCTTGGTAAACCGGCCCTGTTGGCGCAATGTATTGCATGACGTCTTTGCGGCCACCAAAGGCGCCCACAGGCATACCGCCACCGATCACTTTACCCAGTGTGGTGAGGTCTGGCTTGATGTTGTAGTGGCCTTGTGCGCCGCCAAGGGCAACGCGGAAACCTGTCATGACCTCATCAAAAATCAGCAAGGCACCTTCTTGATCACAAATCTCACGCAGCCCTTCATGGAAGCCATCAACAGGTGGAATACAGTTCATGTTGCCTGCCACAGGCTCAACGATAATACAAGCGATCTCACCTGGGTTGGCTGCAAACAGTTCGCGTACAGAATCAAGGTCGTTAAACGTTGCTGTTAGGGTGTGCTTGGCAAAATCAGCCGGTACGCCAGGCGAGCTTGGTTGACCGAGTGTCAGCGCACCAGAGCCCGCTTTGACCAGCAAGCTGTCGGCATGACCGTGGTAGCAACCTTCAAACTTGATGATTTTGTCTCGGCCAGTGAAGCCACGTGCAAGACGAATCGCACTCATGGTTGCTTCAGTACCAGAGCTGACCATGCGCACTTGTTCCATTGATGGCACCAACTCGCTGACCAATTCCGCCATGGTGATTTCCATTTCCGTCGGCGCGCCAAAGCTGAGTCCGCGCTGCGCTGCGGTGATCACGGCATCACGAATCGCCACATGGTTGTGACCAAGAATCATTGGACCCCAAGAGCCAACGTAGTCGATGTACGCTTTGCCATCCGCATCAAAAATCAAAGGGCCATCGGCTCGCTCGATAAAAATCGGTGCTCCGCCCACGCCATTAAACGCACGAACGGGAGAGTTCACGCCGCCTGGGATTGTTTGCTGTGCCTTTTGATACAGTTCGGCTGATTTGGTCATTGGGATATC
>NZ_JCBDGX010000083.1:0-20389 GCF_059834345.1 Vibrio sp. R11-SG3-ISO3-SZ | reverse complement strand
TACCGACAGTGCTCAAGCACTGGGTGCGCTGGAGTTGGATGAAGAAGATCTCGCTTTGTGTACCTTTGTGTGTCCTGGCAAATACGAGTACGGTGCGCTACTTCGTGAATGCTTAGACAAGATCGAGAAGGAAGGGTAATTTTCATGGCGCTTAAAAAGTTTCTTGAAGACATCGAGCATCACTTCGAGCCGGGCGGCAAACACGAGAAGTGGTTTGCCTTGTATGAAGCGGCGGCAACGCTGTTTTACACACCAGGTCTAGTGACAAAGAAAAGCTCACATGTCCGTGATAACGTTGACTTAAAACGTATCATGATCATGGTTTGGTTTGCGGTATTCCCAGCAATGTTCTGGGGTATGTACAACGCTGGCGGCCAAGCCATCGCTGCTCTTAACCATATGTACGCAGGGGATCAACTTGCGGCTGTGGTTGCGGGTAATTGGCATTACTGGTTAACAGAAATGCTTGGCGGTACCATCGGAGTAGAAGCTGGCGTGGGTAGTAAAATGCTACTTGGCGCAACCTACTTCCTTCCTATCTACGCAACGGTCTTTATCGTTGGTGGTTTCTGGGAAGTGCTGTTCTGTATGGTGCGCAAGCATGAAGTCAACGAAGGTTTTTTCGTGACCTCCATTCTGTTTGCTCTCATCGTTCCACCTACGCTTCCATTGTGGCAAGCCGCTTTGGGTATCACCTTTGGTGTTGTTGTCGCAAAAGAGATTTTTGGTGGCACAGGTCGTAACTTCCTCAACCCAGCATTGGCGGGTCGTGCGTTTCTATTCTTCGCTTACCCAGCTCAAATCTCGGGTGACGTCGTATGGACAGCGGCTGACGGTTTCTCTGGTGCGACTGCATTGAGCCAATGGGCTCAAGGTGGTAATGGTGCCTTGATGAACACCGTGACTGGCGCGCCGATCACTTGGATGGATGCCTTTATTGGTAACATCCCAGGTTCAATTGGTGAAGTTTCGACACTGGCACTGATGATCGGTGCAGCGATGATCGTTTACATGCGTATTGCGTCTTGGCGCATCATTGCCGGCGTGATGATCGGTATGATCGCAACCGCAACGCTATTTAACGTGATTGGCTCTGATACCAACCCTATGTTTAACATGCCATGGCATTGGCACCTGGTTCTAGGTGGTTTTGCATTCGGTATGTTCTTTATGGCAACAGACCCAGTGTCGGCTTCCTTTACCAACAAAGGTAAATGGTGGTACGGCGCGCTCATCGGCGTGATGTGTGTTCTGATTCGTGTCGTCAACCCAGCGTACCCAGAAGGTATGATGCTGGCGATACTATTCGCGAACCTATTTGCACCTCTGTTCGACCATGTAGTAGTTGAAAAGAACATCAAGCGGAGACTAGCACGCTATGGCAAGTAATAACGACAGCATTAAAAAGACGCTGGGTGTTGTTATCGGGTTGAGCCTGGTTTGTTCAATCATCGTTTCAACAGCAGCGGTCGGTCTGCGTGATAAGCAGAAAGCGAACGCGGTTCTCGACAAGCAGAGCAAGATTATCGAAGTGTCTGGCATCGATTCTCAGGGCCAAAAAGTCCCTGAGCTCTTCGCTCAGTATATTGAACCTCGTCTTGTAGACTTCACTACCGGTGATTTCGTTGAAGGTAACGCAGCGACATTCGATCAGCGTAAAGCGGCGAAAGATCCAGCGGAGTCCATCAAGCTTGACGCGGCAGACGACAAAGCGAAAATCTTGCGTCGCGCGAACACAGGCGTGGTTTACCTCGTGAAAGATGGCGACTCTGTCTCTAAAGTTATCCTTCCGGTTCACGGCAACGGCCTATGGTCGATGATGTACGCGTTCGTCGCGGTTGAAACGGATGGCAACACAGTGGCAGGGATTACTTACTACGAGCAGGGTGAAACCCCAGGACTTGGTGGTGAAGTAGAAAACCCATCTTGGCGTGCACAGTGGGTCGGCAAGAAACTGTTTGACGACAACCACAAGCCAGCGATTAAAGTCGTGAAAGGTGGTGCACCAGCGGGTTCTGAGCACGGTGTTGACGGCCTTTCAGGTGCAACGCTAACAAGTAACGGTGTTCAACACACTTTTGACTTCTGGTTAGGTGATATGGGCTTCGGTCCGTTCCTAGCAAAAGTTCGTGACGGAGGTCTGAACTAATGTCTAGTGCACAAAACGTGAAAAAGAGCATCTTAGCGCCGGTATTGGACAACAACCCGATCGCGCTACAGGTTCTCGGTGTCTGTTCTGCGCTTGCAGTAACGACCAAACTTGAGACAGCTTTTGTTATGACACTGGCGGTAACCTTTGTTACGGCATTGTCGAACTTCTGTGTATCTCTGATTCGTAACCACATCCCTAACAGTGTGCGTATTATCGTCCAAATGGCGATCATCGCCTCTTTGGTTATCGTGGTTGACCAGGTGTTGAAAGCCTACCTCTACGACATCTCAAAACAGTTGTCGGTTTTCGTAGGTCTGATCATCACCAACTGTATCGTTATGGGCCGTGCAGAAGCATTTGCAATGAAATCTGAGCCTGTGCCGTCTTTGATTGACGGTATCGGTAACGGTTTGGGTTACGGTTTCGTTCTGATCACTGTTGGCTTCTTCCGTGAACTGTTTGGTAGCGGTAAGTTGTTTGGTCTAGAAGTTTTGCCATTGGTGAGCAACGGCGGTTGGTACCAGCCAAACGGCCTGATGCTCCTAGCACCTTCGGCGTTCTTCCTGATCGGCTTCCTAATTTGGGGTATTCGTATCCTGAAACCAGAACAAGTCGAAGCGAAGGAGTAAGGTCGTCATGGAACATTACATTAGTCTGTTAGTTAAATCGATTTTCATCGAGAACATGGCGCTCTCTTTCTTCTTGGGTATGTGTACCTTCTTGGCGGTATCCAAGAAAGTGAAGACGTCATTCGGTCTAGGTGTGGCGGTTGTGGTGGTATTGACCATTGCGGTTCCTGTGAACAACCTAGTCTACAACCTAGTATTGCGAGAGAACGCGCTAGTCGAAGGCGTTGACTTGAGCTTCCTTAACTTCATTACCTTCATTGGTGTGATTGCAGCGTTAGTACAGATCCTAGAAATGGTCTTGGACCGTTTCTTCCCACCTTTGTACAACGCATTGGGCATCTTCCTACCGTTGATCACCGTAAACTGTGCGATCTTCGGTGGTGTATCTTTCATGGTACAACGTGACTACAACTTTGCCGAATCTGTCGTGTACGGTTTTGGTTCTGGTGTGGGCTGGATGCTCGCGATCGTCGCTCTTGCAGGTATCCGTGAGAAGATGAAGTATTCTGACGTTCCTCCAGGCCTACGTGGTCTTGGCATCACCTTCATTACTGTGGGTCTGATGGCGTTAGGCTTTATGTCTTTCTCTGGTGTTCAACTGTAAGTCGGGTAAACCGCAACAATTAAGGAATAGTCAATGGACATTATTCTTGGTGTAGTGATGTTTACTCTGATTGTACTGGCGCTAGTACTAGTGATTCTTTTCGCTAAATCTAAGCTGGTACCAACAGGTGACATTACAATTTCTGTGAACGATGACCCGAATCTGGCGATCGTTACACAACCAGGTGGTAAGCTACTTGGCGCTCTAGCGGGCGCGGGTGTGTTCGTATCTTCTGCCTGTGGTGGCGGTGGCTCTTGTGGCCAGTGTCGCGTTAAAATCAAATCCGGTGGTGGTGATATCCTGCCAACCGAGCTAGACCATATTACTAAAGGTGAAGCTCGTGAAGGTGAGCGTCTTGCCTGTCAGGTCGCGATGAAAACCGACATGGATATCGAGTTACCAGAAGAGATCTTCGGCGTTAAAAAGTGGGAATGTACCGTTATCTCTAACGATAACAAAGCGACATTCATTAAAGAGCTTAAGCTACAAATCCCAGATGGCGAGTCTGTACCTTTCCGTGCAGGTGGCTACATTCAGATTGAAGCGCCAGCTCACCATGTGAAATACGCTGACTTCGATGTACCAGAAGAGTACCGTGAGGATTGGGATAAGTTTAACCTATTCCGCTACGAGTCTAAGGTAAACGAAGAGACAATCCGTGCATACTCAATGGCTAACTACCCAGAAGAGCACGGGATTATTATGCTGAACGTACGTATTGCTACGCCGCCGCCTAATAATCCTGAGGTACCACCAGGTATCATGTCTTCTTACATCTGGTCTTTGAAAGAAGGCGACAAGTGTACGATCTCTGGTCCATTCGGTGAGTTCTTCGCGAAAGATACCGATGCGGAAATGGTCTTCGTCGGTGGTGGTGCGGGTATGGCGCCAATGCGTTCTCACATCTTCGATCAGCTTAAGCGTTTGAACTCTAAGCGTAAGATGTCTTTCTGGTACGGCGCACGTTCTAAGCGCGAAATGTTCTATGTGGAAGATTTCGATATGCTGCAAGAAGAGAATGACAACTTTGTTTGGCACTGTGCATTGTCCGATCCAATGCCAGAAGACAACTGGGATGGCTACACAGGCTTTATCCACAATGTCTTGTACGAAAACTATCTGAAGGATCATGAAGCTCCAGAAGATTGTGAGTACTACATGTGTGGTCCACCGATGATGAATGCGGCCGTTATTGGCATGCTAAAAGACTTGGGTGTAGAGGATGAAAACATCCTACTCGATGACTTTGGCGGTTAATAGTTCGCGCCTCTAAAACGATGGCTGGCTCTTTGAGTCAGCCATTTTGCATTCCACACGACCCGTTTATACATTACTGGATAAACCAACCCGAAACCCAGGAGTTTTTTGTGAAAAAGTGGCTTGTTGCGTTTGCTTCCCTACTGATACTGGCAGGGTGTGAACAGCCCGTTGAGCAAATACATTTAAGCGGCCCAACGATGGGGACGACTTACAACATCAAGTACCTCAATACCGAAGGGCTGCCTGAACCTGAAGTCATTCAGCAAGAGGTTGATCGCCTGCTTGAGGAGGTCAACGACCAAATGTCGACCTATCGTAAGGACTCAGAGCTCAGCCGTTTTAACCAAAGTGAAAGCACGGAACCTTTTCCCGTGTCGCCACAAACGGCGTTGGTTGTGAAAGAAGCCATTCGCCTTAACGGTCTTACTCTAGGTGCATTGGATGTGACGGTTGGGCCTTTGGTCAACTTATGGGGATTCGGACCTGAAGCGCGCCGTGAAGTGGTACCCACCGATGAAGAGCTGGCGAAGCGCCAGGCCAGAGTGGGGATTGAGCATCTGCATGTTGAGGGCAATACCCTGCGCAAAGAGATTGCCAATCTTTACGTCGACTTATCAACCATCGCCAAAGGTTGGGGAGTGGATGTGCTGGCGGATTACATCCAATCCATCGGTGTCGACAATTACATGGTTGAAGTGGGCGGTGAGATTCGCCTCAAAGGCGTAAATCGTGAGGGTGTCGGCTGGCGTATCGCGATTGAAAAACCTTCGGTCGATGAGCGTGCGATTCAAGATATTATTGAACCCGGCGATATGGCGATTGCCACATCAGGTGATTACCGCAACTATTTTGAGCGTGATGGGGTTCGCTATTCCCACATCATCAATCCTGAAACGGGTAAACCTATAGATCATAAAGTGGTGTCGGTGACGGTTTTACATCCTTCGTCAATGACCGCAGATGGGCTGGCGACGGGTCTTATGGTCTTAGGTGAAGAAGAGGGAATGAAGGTGGCAGAAGTGCACCAGATCCCGGCACTCATGATTGTAAAAACAGACGATGGGTTTAAAGAGTTCGCTTCGTCCACCTATAAGCCATACTTACATCAATAAACGGCAAGAGAGCATGTCACTATGAGTACATTTATTATCACCTTCGGTGTTTTCATTGCAGTGATTGCAGCCATGTCTATTGGCTACATAGTGCAAAAGAAAGTGGTGAAGGGCAGTTGCGGCGGTTTAGGCGCTGTGGGCATTGAGAAAGTGTGTAATTGCCCTGAGCCTTGCGATGCGCGTAAAAAACGCGAAGCAAGAGAAGCGGCGCGAGCAGAAAAGCTGGCCGCTTGGGAAAAGGACCGTATTGCCTAACCGTTATTCGCTAACGGTTATTCCCTAATGGTTATGAGCCAATGGTCATTGGCTGACGACTTGATTGCGACCATTCGCTTTTGCGGTGTAGAGCCGATCGTCAGCCACTTTTATTTGGCCATCAAGGCTCGCCTCAATACAAGACACGCCGATGCTGATAGTGACATTGATGGTGTCGTCAGCGTAATGAATCGGCGTCTTTTCGACTCGGCGGCGCATACTATCCAGCCGCTTTACAAAGTCGTCATACGGTTGGCAAGATTGAATACAGAACTCTTCTCCGCCAAATCGGGCGACAATATCTTCCGGAAAATAGATCTTTAGGATGTTGGCGACCATAACCAATGCCGCATCACCGCCATCGTGGCCGTAGTTGTCATTTACTTGCTTAAAGTGATCAATATCGAGCATTGCAATGTTGCGTTTTTCGCAGCCATCACACACTTGATCAAACAAAAAACGGCGATTCCATAAGCCTGTTAGTGCATCTTGGTTGGCGAGTTTATACAGCTCATCCGTAGCCTCTTTCATATCAAGCAACTGGTGAACACGGCAATAAAACTCTTCTTGATTGAAGGGCTTAGTCAGAAAGTCATTCGCCCCAGCTTTAAGAAATTGCGCGGTTAAGGTTTTGCTTCCCGTACCGGATAAACCCAGTACCGCGAGCTGATTCTTGGTGTAAGTCTGGCGCAGTTCCCTTGTCATCATCACGCCGTCTTTTTCCGGCATGTCATGATCGGTGATGATAAAGGTAATGTCTGGGTTCTGCGCAATCAGTTCGAGCGCTTGCTGGCCATTTTCTGCTTGAGTCGTTTTGATGTATTGATGTTCCAATAGCTGCGCAACATGGCGACGAACGGTGGGGGAATCATCAACCACCAAGCCATGATGATTTTCGTTGTTGAGCAAGCGTTTGGCGAGTGGCAGCAAATAAGACACTGAGGCCATGCTGTCTTTGAGGATGTAATCCATCACCCCTTTGGCAATAAATCGTTCCCGTGCTTGCTCATTAAAAGTGGCGGTAAGGACGATGACTTTCTGTTCATGAGAAAGAACCAGATCAATCACTTCGCCATCTTGCGCATCAGGCAAACAGTAATCTAACACCGCGAAGCGAAACGACGGATGTTTCTCTAAAGTCTCTTTGGCTTGGGCATACGATTCGACACCAATCACGTGACAGCCGAGTGAGGAAAGTTGTTGAGTAAGATAGTTGCGATAGGCGCGGCTATCCTCTACGACCAACACTTTATTATTCAACGTGGTGCTCCTAATCTATATTTAACCTGTTAATAATAACTGTATCTCATTAACTTGCGAATCTTTTAACAATTCTCAAACCAAAATTCGGCTTTGTGGTTATGGGAAGATAAATTATACTGTTTGGATATACAGTTTTTAGGTTCAAAAGGCGATGAGGAAGATCATTCACATCGATATGGACTGCTTCTTCGCTGCGGTCGAGATGCGTGATCACCCTGCTTATCGTGGGCGTCCTCTGGCCGTCGGAGGCAGCGAAAAGCAACGTGGAGTGATCAGCACGTGCAACTACGAAGCGCGCCAGTTCGGCGTTCGCAGTGCAATGCCAACCGCACAGGCACTGAAGCTTTGCCCGCATCTATTGGTTGTACCCGGTCGGATGCAAGTTTACAAAGAGGTCTCAGCGCAGATCCGAGAGATTTTCGCGCGCTATACGCCGCTCATCGAACCTCTCTCTTTGGATGAAGCTTACCTTGATGTGACGCACTCCCCGCATTGCCATGGCAGCGCTACCCTAATTGCGCAAGCGATTCGACAGGATATCCATCAGGAGCTCAATTTGACCGCCTCAGCCGGGATTGCGCCTGTGAAGTTTCTCGCCAAGGTTGCCTCAGACATCAATAAGCCGAATGGCCAGTGTGTGATCCCACCGCAGGATGTACAACGCGTCGTGGACAGTTTGCCGCTAGAGAAAATCCCCGGAGTCGGCAAGGTAAGTTTAGAGAAGCTGCATCAAGCGGGCTTTTATGTTTGCGAGGACATAAAGAACAGCGATTATCGTGAACTGTTGCGCCGTTTTGGGCGCCTCGGGGCGTCCTTGTGGAACAAGAGCCAGGGGATTGATACACGTGAAGTCGTGACAGAGCGAGAGCGAAAGTCTGTGGGTGTGGAGCGCACGTTCAGTCACAATATTCACAGCTATGATCAATGCTGGCAAGTGATTGAAGAGCGGCTCTTCCCAGAGCTGGAACGGCGCTTAGAAAGAGCGTCACCGGATAAAGGAATCATCAAACAGGGCATTAAAATGAAGTTCGCCGATTTCCAACTCACCACTATTGAGCACGGGCACAATCAATTGGAGTTGGCGTATTTTAAGCAATTGCTTAGTGATATATTAACCAGACAGCAAGGCCGTGAGATTCGCTTGCTTGGATTAAGCGTGATGTTGAAGCCTGAAGAGCAAACCAAGCAGCTGAGTTTCTTCTAAATGTTGACACAGGGGCAGCACAACACTGACAAAACCCTGCTAGCGTCAGCAAAAAGGACATAGGTAAATCATGATGAGAAAAATCGTATTGGCATTGGCACTCAGTGCTTCGGCACCTACGCTCGCGGCTCAATGCCATATTGGGCTGCAAAATGAGGTTCACCTCAATGAGCGTCAGCTAGAAATCCATCAAACCAGCGGTGACAGTGCGGTGGTGGATGGGAATAACGAATTGACCATTCACGGCGAGCGCGTACCGCTTAGTGCCGAGCAGAAAAAAGCCATTGAAGAATATAAACAAAACCTCAATAGCTACGTACCTAAAGCAAAGCAGTTAGCCCAAGATGGCTTAGCGTTAGCGGACGATATTATTGATGATATTGCCGATAGCTTTGATACACCCGACGCCTTTGAGGGGGTCAAAGCATCACTGCGCGCTTTCTATAAGGATATGGAATCGAGATATTACAACGACGGTGATCTTATTTTGCCGGCGCAAAGCTTTCGTGAAATGGCGCAAACTTGGGCAGAAGATTTTGAAAAAGCCAAAGCACTATTTAACCAAGAGTTTATTACCAGCAGTTTTGCTGCGCTTCAGGCGAAGATGACCGCCGAAGGAGGGATTAACCTCACCGAAATGGCGGAAACCATGGCGGAACTGAAAGAGCGTATTGCGGCTCGGTTGGATGAGCATGGAACTCAGTTGCAGAAAAAAGGCGATGCATTGTGTGATTCATTAGAAGAGATGGTCGAGCAAGAGCAGCAGCTGCATCAACAGATCCCAGAGTTAAAAAACTATCCGGTCTTTACCATCTAACCCTACTTTTTATCTTTTCTAATAATAATGAAGATGCTTGTAAAATTACCTTTACTAGCATCTTCTTTGTTTTCTATGTCACTAAGCTAGAGAAATGTAGTCCAGCAATTGAAATGGCCAGTGTTTATCTATATTGTACCAGTCAACTAGTTTAATGGTGCAAAGTGGTATGGCACAAACAGACAACGTACAAGCTCGTGAGCACTTTGGTTCACGTTTAGGATTCATTCTCGCAGCGGCTGGTGCGGCTGTGGGGTTAGGGAATATTTGGGGTTTTCCAACCCAAGCGGCAAGCAACGGTGGCGGGGCATTTCTATTGGTCTATCTGATCATGATCTTTGTCGTCGCCTTTCCGATGCTAGTGGTTGAAATGGCAATTGGTCGTCATGGTCAAGCAAACCCCATTGATAGTATGCGCTCACTTCATTCTCACCCTATGGCAAAAAACATCGGCTCCATGGTCGGTTGGGTTGGTCTGAGTGTACCGTGTGCTGTGCTCGCTTTTTACAGCATCGTTGGCGGGTGGTTGATTTGCTTCTTGTTCGCGGCGGTGTGTGATCTGGCAGGGCTCGACGCCCTGAGTGCATGGTTCAAAGGCTTTAGCATCGAGCGTAACCTATTGGGCACTGTGATCTTCTATGTTCTGACCATTTTGATTGTTCAAGGTGGTGTTAAACAGGGCATCGAGAAATGGTCGACTCGGCTCATGCCTGCGTTGTTTTTGCTCTTCGCTTTGCTGTTTATCTACATCATGACCCAAGCGGGCGCAATGGAAGGTCTCAAACACTATTTGGTGCCAGATTTCGCTAAGATCATGGATCGTAAGCTGATTTTAGCAGCGATGGGGCAAGGTTTCTTCTCGCTAACCATAGGGGGATGTTCCATGCTGATCTATGGCTCTTACCTGAGTAAAAAAGAGAACCTGCCAAAGATGGCCATGAACGTCACCTTGGTTGACACCGCTGTCGCTTTTATTGCGGGATTGGTGGTATTGCCTGCCATGTTTGTGGCGATGCAAAAAGGTGTTCAGATCTACGCTGAAGATGGCTCATTACTCAGCTCGGATACCTTGGTGTTTAGGGTACTGCCGTTGATGTTTGAAAGCTTAGGGCTTCTTGGGCAACTCTTTGCTGTGGTGTTTTTCTTGTTGCTGACTATTGCCGCGCTGACCTCCTCAATCTCGATGCTTGAGTGCCCCGTTGCCTTAGTCGGCGAACGTTTCGGTACGGGAAGAACGGCGACCAGTTGGTGGTTAGGCGGCGCGATAGCGTTAGTCAGTGTAGTTGTGGTGTATCACTTCTCTGCCTTATTTGGCTTAGTCGCGATGATCGCCACGCAGTATCTGCAGCCGATGGCGGCGTTAATGTTCTGTCTGTTTGGTGGCTGGGTTTGGAGTCGTAAAGGGAAAGTTCGCGAGCTAGAGCAAGGGTATCCAGAGTTTAGCCTGGGGTGGTTTGGCAAAGTATGGCCAGTGTATGTCAAATTTGTCTGCCCGCTGCTTGTCGCGACGGTGATCTGGGCGTCGTTTTAAAAAGCTTGAAGAGTGCCTGACAGGCACTCTTCAACCCTTCAACTAGCCACGACCTCGTGTTTTTGTCCCTTTTATCGCCGCATTTTTTTCAATAAAGTCGATGATCATCCCTGCAATGTCTTTACCTGTTGCGGCTTCAATACCTTCAAGACCAGGAGATGAGTTCACTTCCATCACCAGTGGCCCACGTTCTGAGCGCAACAAATCCACGCCAGCGACGTTAAGACCCATGATTTTGGCCGCAGCAACCGCAGTGCGGCGCTCTTGCGGCGTGATTTTGACGAGTGATGCGCTGCCGCCTCGATGCAGATTAGAGCGAAATTCGCCTTCCGCCCCTTGACGCTTCATCGCGGCGATCACCTTGTCGCCAATCACAAAACAGCGAATATCGGCGCCGCCGGCTTCTTTAATGTACTCTTGGACCATGATGTTGGCCTTCAAGCCCATAAATGCTTCAATCACACTTTCGGCTGCTTTTCGTGTTTCGGCAAGCACTACGCCAATACCTTGTGTTCCTTCTAGAAGCTTGATCACAACAGGCGCACCGCCGACCATCTCCAACAAATCTTTCACATCATCCGGTTTGCTGGCAAAACCGGTGATCGGCATACCGATGCCTTTGCGAGAAAGTAACTGCATGGAACGAAGCTTATCTCTAGAGCGGGTGATCGCCACGGACTCGTTGACCGGATAAACACCCATCATCTCAAATTGACGCAACACAGCGGTGCCATAGAACGTCACCGAGGCGCCAATACGAGGAATGATGGCATCAAACCCTGACAGCTCTTCGCCTTTGAAATGAATTTCAGGTTTGTCTGAGTTGATATTCATGTAACAACGTAGAGCGTCAATAACCTTCACTTCGTGGCCGCGTTCTTTTGCTGCCTCGATTAAACGCTTGGTCGAGTAAAGTTTAGCGTTACGAGACAGAACACCGATTTTCATGCTGTGATTTCCTAATAGGGCAATACTCATCCGGCGATGGTCTCCGA
The DNA here is from genome assembly GCF_059834345.1 of Vibrio sp. R11-SG3-ISO3-SZ. Taxonomy (NCBI): domain Bacteria; kingdom Pseudomonadati; phylum Pseudomonadota; class Gammaproteobacteria; order Vibrionales; family Vibrionaceae; genus Vibrio; species Vibrio sp. R11-SG3-ISO3-SZ. Next base: position 8,567 of record NZ_JCBDGX010000083.1, on the reverse strand, counting down.
ATGAGTGCAAACAAAACAATAGAAACTCAGATGCCAGAGCGAGCACCTGTGACTTTTAAGATAAAGAGTCAGCGCGAAAAAGTGGCAATATTGACGCCTCAGCGCTGTAAGGACGCGAACCTTAGCAGTGGGGTAAATGGCTTGGCTAACAAAAATTAATTGTCGTCACTACAAATATTATCGCTCGATAGTGGCCCAAGCCGTGCGGTGATTTTGAGCCACAAAAAAGCCGAGTAAGAGCTCGGCTAATACAGTAATACTATGTTTAGATGAAAGACTATGCCTTCTCAGGAATCGCTTCCAGAAGGGCGACCATTTGCTCCCAAAAGAGCGCCACGGTATCAATCTTAACCTTCTCATCTGGTGAGTGAGGGAACTTAATGGTAGGACCAAAAGAGACCATATCCATATTGGGGTAAGGTTCTTTAAATAGACCACACTCTAGACCGGCGTGAATCACCATGATGTTCGGCTTGTGACCGTAAATGCCTTCATACATGTCGCGGAAGATGGCCATGATCTCTGAATCCGCATCCGGTTTCCAGCCAGGGTAGGCGCCAGAGAAAGCGATCTTAGCACCAGCAAGCTCAGCCACGGAGGTGAGCATGCCTTCAACTTGTTGGCGACCTGAATCAATCAAAGAACGAACTAAGCAGAGAACGCGAATAGCTGATTTTTCTGTGGTAATGACACCAACGTTTAATGAGGTCTCGACCACTCCTTCAATGTCGTCACTCATACGAATCACGCCATTCGGACAGGCGTTCAAAGCGGCGATAAAACGTTGTTGATCGGCAATAGACAACACATCTTCCTGGCTGTCACTCGCTTCATTAAACGTGACTAGGCTTGTTTCCACTTTGCCGAGCTCGTTGGTAAGCAGTTGTGTGTAGAACTGATAAAGCTCGGCAAGCTTAGCTTCGTTTTCAGCAGGGACGGCGACCGTAACAAACGCTTCGCGTGGAATTGCATTGCGCAGGCTACCACCACGGAATTCAATCAGGCGCAAATCCAGTTCGCTTGCGTGACCTGCTAGGAATCGAGCGAGGAGTTTGTTGGCATTCCCGCGTCCAGTGTGGATATCACAGCCTGAGTGTCCGCCTTTTAAGCCTTTAAGAATAAGCTGTCGGGTCACATAGCCCGCGGGCAGAGCTTCGCGTTGGATCTCGAACGTCATTTCACCGTCGATACCACCGGCACAACCCATGTACACTTCACCCTCTTGCTCAGAATCGGTATTAAGCAGAATGTCGCCTTCTAACCAACCCGCTTCAAGACCAAATGCGCCAGTCATGCCTGCTTCTTCATCAATCGTCAGCAGCACTTCTAGTGGCCCGTGTTTAATGTCATTGGACGCCAATACCGCGAGACAAGACGCCATACCAATGCCGTTGTCCGCACCCAAGGTTGTGCCTTTGGCGGTGACCCACTCACCATCAATATAAGGTTGGATCGGGTCTTGGGTAAAATCATGATCCGTGTCTTCGTTTTTCTGCGGCACCATATCAATGTGAGCCTGCAGAACCACACCTTTTTTATTCTCCATCCCTTTGGTCGCCGGTTTTTTGATGAAGACGTTGCCGGTTGGATCGCGTTTGACTTCTAGGCCTTGATCGGTCGCCCAATCAATGATCATTTGCGCTAGGGCTTCTTCGTGTTTCGATGGGTGAGGAATGGAGCAAATCTTGTCGAAAAACTGCCACAAAGGCGCTGGTGACAAGCTGCTAATTTCAGAATGGAACTCAGACACGGATAACTCCTTATAATGAGAGATGGCAAATATTGTCTTATGCACCAAATGATGAGTAGCACAAACATCCAAACTTGCCGATTTGATGTTGGTCAGAATAGCACTCTCAAGATCGATACCCAAGTGAGTTGATGCAAACTGCAGCGAAAAGTGCCTACCCCTCTATCGACGCGATATTCAATGATATGATTATCAATCTGACAGATTAACTTAGATTCTAGTGATTTTTATGTAATTAAATTACAGCTGTGTTTTGATTTGAATCAGTAATTGCACTTTTTTGTGACTTTTATCACTCGGGGTGTTGTAATTTAATTTCTATAAGGTATATTTGTAACCACTTCGGCAGCGAAGTAAAAACGCTCAAAGGATGAGTCCGAGTTATCGCCTCCAAGGAACTGAGAAATCAATCATTGTAATGTGTTTAATTGATTTAGAAGGTGATGTTATGAAAGGTTTACCAAGTGCAGCGTTCTGGCTAAACAAATCTGTTTATACAGGAAGCTTTACTTACCCCACTAGCTTTGGTTACTAACACTGAAAGCTTGTTTATCTCGAACGTTATGTTCACCCCCTAATATTGGAATATATTTGCAGCGCCGTTTTCGCTGACATGATTCAACCGCCACTCATTTTGAGTGGCGTTTTTTTATCCGCCAACTCACCGATTTCTCCTTATTAATGCCATTCTCTGCATATTATGCACATAAGCACGTGTTACTCAGGTTACAAACTGCCGTTCTGGATTTGAAAGTTTACAACATGGTACAAAAGTTCACCGTCTGAATGATGATGTCTTTTCTTTCTATCTTTATGAATTTTATTTGTTTTTGTTTTGTTTGTGGCTCTTTTATAGCGATAGGTTGCCCATTTACAACCCGAAATATTGATTAGAGTCATAATTCTATCTGGAATTTACTATTTGATGACTTTATAATTCCGCCAATCGATTACGCAACCGTTTACTTTTTACCCTTTTAGGATTCGATCATGTTCGAAAAACTGTTCAAACTCAGTGAAAATGGCACGAATGTCAAAACTGAGATCATTGCCGGTGTGACCACATTCCTGACAATGGCTTACATCATTTTTGTCAACCCAGCTATGCTGGCCGATGCAGGGATGGACAAGGGCGCTGTCTTTGTTGCGACCTGTTTAGCCGCTGCGATTGGCTGTTTTATCATGGGCTTTGTCGCTAACTACCCGATTGCATTGGCGCCAGGTATGGGCCTCAACGCGTTTTTCACTTATGGCGTTGTTTTGGGTATGGGCCACTCATGGCAAGTCGCGCTCGGTGCGGTGTTTATCTCTGGTTTGATCTTCATGGCGCTTTCGGTATTCAAAATCCGTGAGTGGATCATCAACTCCATCCCATTGTCGCTGCGCACGGGTATCTCTGCGGGTATTGGTCTATTCCTTGCGTTTATCGGCCTACAAAACTCAGGCATCGTCGTTGATAATCCAGCGACCTTGGTCGGCTTGGGCCACATCACAAACCTAGCGCCAGCCTTGGCCGCCTTGGGCTTTTTCTTGACCATCGGTTTGGTGTACCGCGGCGTTCGTGGCGCTGTGATGATCGCGATCCTTATTATCACCGCACTTGGTCTATTGGTAGGTGATGTGCAGTGGGGCGGAGTGATGTCGACACCACCAAGCATTGCGCCGACCTTTATGGAAATGAACATTGCAGACGTGTTTGAAGTGGGCATGATCTCAGTGGTCTTTGCTTTCTTGTTTGTTGATCTCTTTGATACGGCGGGTACGCTGGTGGGTGTTGCAACTAAGGCGAACTTCATCAAAGAAGACGGTAAACTACCACGTTTGAACAAAGCACTATTGGCGGACTCAACAGCAACGTCAATGGGCGCGGTACTCGGTACCTCAAGCACCACGTCTTACGTAGAGTCTACGGCAGGGGTTGCGGCAGGCGGTCGTACTGGTTTAACGGCGGTGGTTGTTGGCGTGCTGTTCTTGTTGGCACTGTTCTTCTCGCCTTTGGCTGGCATGATTCCTCCATACGCGACCGCTGGCGCACTGTTCTACGTAGCGATTCTAATGATGTCTGGCTTGGTCAGCATCGATTGGCGTGATCTAACAGAAGCGGCGCCGGTTGTGGTGACGTGTCTGCTGATGCCACTGACTTACTCAATCGCAGAAGGTATTGCACTGGGCTTTATCTCTTACGCTGCAATTAAGTTACTGAGTGGTAAAGGACGCGACGTGTCTGTGAGCGTTTGGGTACTGTCGGCAGTCTTCTTACTGAAGTACGTCTTCGCTGGTTAATCACAAACATTGAATCAACAACGCCACAGCGCTTTCGCTGTGGCGTTGTTTTATAGAGAATATAATTCGCCATTGGTATTGGCCCCCGCTTCCGGTAAAATAATCGTTTGCGTAGCTTTTCCCCTATTTGGCCTGGTGCATCAAGCTGTAGGTTGTATCAACTTAGCTTGTTTTTCAGGGGATGCCGATTGGACAAAACTATTAGGTTATTACAATGAGTAAAAAATTCATCATCACTTGGGATCAGATGCACGCGTACTGTCGTGAACTTGCAGAAAAGCAGATGCCTGCCGAGCAATGGAAAGGGATTTGGGCTGTAAGCCGTGGCGGTTTAGTACCGGGCGCTATTTTAGCGCGTGAACTCGGCATTCGTTACGTGGATACCATCTGTATTTCAAGCTATGATCACGATCACCAACGTGATATGAGCGTATTGAAAGCACCTGAAGGTGACGGTGAAGGTTACCTTATCGTTGAAGACCTGGTCGACAGTGGTGACACAGCACGCAAACTACGTGACTTGTACCCGAAAGCGAAATTGATCGCCGTGTGCGCGAAACCATCGGGCGCTGAGCTTTTAGATGACTACGTGGTTGATATCGCTCAAGAGACTTGGATTGAGCAACCATGGGATATGGCGATTCAATACATCGAACCGATCAATCGCAAGCAAAAGTAGTGCTTTTTCACTCTTGGGTGAATGCATTGGCGATTTCAATAAAGAATCTTGATAAATGACCCTTTCTTGGGTCATTTTTTTTATTACTATGAAAGAATCGAACGAATACACGAGTAATGTGATGTCGGAAGAAGTAAGCAAAAACCTGTCTGAGACGCTGTTTGCCAAAGATAAAAAAGCCAAAGAGACGTCGGAGTTGATTGCCTACATGCCATCAAGTCAGGCGCTGCTGGATGAAAAACGTGTCGAAGACGGCTACAAATGGTATCGCAACTTACGCCGCCTGCAATGGACATGGCAAGGTCTACAACCTATCGAAATCGAAGGCGTATTAGCGGCGATGGCCTCCTCAAAGCATTCGCGTACCCACGATGAGTGGCTAGATACTGTGATGGGCTATCACAGCGGGAACTGGAACTTCGAGTGGACAAAGTTGGGTATGCTGCATCAAAAGCGCGCGCAACAACTCAAAGGTGAAGAAGCGGCTGATGAGCTCTTTAACGCCTCCCTTTGTTACAGTATCGCTGGTTATCCGCACCTCAAAAACGATACGCTCGCCGCTCAGGCGCAAGTGTTGGCGGGCAATGCTTATGAGGAAGCAGCGAAACAGACTAAGTACACCATCAAACGGCTAGAGATCCCGCATCAAAATAAAAAAATCGTCGCCCACCTTCACTTAACTCGCACTGATGAGCCACAACCTGTGGTGATGGTGAGCGCGGGTCTCGATAGTCTACAAACGGATATGTGGCGTCTATTTCGCGATCATCTAGCCAAAAAAGGCATCGCGATGCTCACTATCGATTTGCCGTCTATGGGTCACAACACCCATTGGAATCTGACGCATGATAGCTCTTGTCTGCATCAGGCTGTGCTCAATCAATTGGTTGATATTCCTTGGGTTGATCATCACCGAGTGGGGTTGATCGGGTTTCGTTTTGGTGGCAATGCCATGGTGCGTTTGTCATTTATGGAGCAAGAGAAGATCAAGGCGTGCGTGACGCTAGGGGCGCCGATTCATGACATCTTATCGTCTCCGGATAAAATCAAGCAGATGCCCAAGATGTATCTGGACGTGTTGGCATCGCGCATTGGGAAGAATATTGTCGATATCAACAGTCTGGCGATTCAACTGATGGCATGGTCGTTGAAGGTGCAAGGTATCTTAGGTGGGCGTAAAACCAAGGTGCCTATTTTGGCGATGAACTTAGAGCGAGATCCTGTTTCTCCCTTTAGTGACAACCGATTAGTCGCCTTGTACAGCCAATACGGCAAAGCGAAGCAAATCAGTGCTAAGACAATTACACAAGGATATGAGCAATCCCTCGATTTAGCGATCAAGTGGCTAGAAGATGAGCTAATTAGATGACATTGTGGGTTTTTTAGACGACACTAAAGTAATGACGTACCGCATCTAAAGTGTCCGTCACACCGTGTTCCAGCCAACAGATAATAATGAATATGGAGATTCACTATGACTGGAGAAAAAAAGACCCCGACGCATTTTCGCTTGTTAACCACACTGCGTGCTATTGGTCCCTATCTGCGAGAAGTACAGAGTTCGGAAGGGGCGTATCTATTTGATTGCCTGTCTGTGTGTGTCAACGACAAGAAATCCCCTGAAAAGCGCGAGTTTTGGGGCTGGTGGCTTGAGCTTAGCTTAGTCGACGGCTATTACGAAGCGCGTTACCGTACTGGCCTTTATGATGTCAGTGGTGAATGGCGAGACGACCCCTTGCCGAAAAAGGCCGTGGAAGAGGTCACCAAAACCCAAGAAGCGTTTCATCAAAAATTGATTGAAACCTTGTCAACGGAGTTTGATCTCGAAGTAAAAATGCATCAGCAATCGGTCGAATTTGTCTAAATTTCATTGATTGACATTGAATCCTAGTAAAAAGGCGCGTTATCGCGCCTTTTCTACTTGTGAAAAGCGGATTTGATTGCTAAAACAACAGGTCAGTTTTTTAACCATCCTTATTTCTCATTCAAAGTAGAAGTGTCATGAATCAGCAACGCACCGCTGCCACATCACCAAAAACTGTGGTAGTGAAACTTGGGACCAGTGTACTCACTGGTGGGACTTTGGCGCTTGATCGGGCTCATATGGTTGAGCTTGCGCGTCAATGTGCAGAACTTAAAAAGCAGGGCCATTCAGTGGTCATGGTCTCATCGGGCGCTATTGCCGCAGGTCGAGAGCACTTAGGTTACCCCGCACTCCCCAATGCGATGGCCAGCAAGCAGTTGCTGGCGGCGGTTGGTCAAAGTCAGTTGATTCAAACTTGGGAAGCCTTGTTTGGCATTTACGGCATTAAGATTGGTCAAATGCTGCTCACGCGCGCTGACCTTGAAGACAGAGAGCGTTTTCTCAACGCACGCGACACCATCAATGCCTTAGTTGATAACGACATCATTCCTATTGTGAATGAGAACGATGCCGTCGCCACCAGTGAAATCAAAGTGGGCGACAACGATAACTTATCTGCCTTGGTCGGCATTCTTTGCGGTGCAGACAAACTGTTGCTATTGACGGACCAAAAAGGTCTGTTTACCGCTGACCCACGCAAAGATCCCTCAGCAGAGTTGATCAAAGAAGTGAAAACCATCGACGATACGCTACGTAAAATCGCCGGCGGCAGTAGCACAACCTTAGGGACAGGCGGCATGGCGACCAAGCTACAAGCGGCTGATATCGCACGCCGAGCTGGGATTGAAGTCATCATCGCGGCAGGTAGCGCGCCAGATGTGATCTTTGATTCGTTAAGTGAAGCGCCGCAAGGCACGCGCTTTTTGCCATGCGATGAAGCGCTGGAAAACCGTAAACGTTGGATTCTTGCTGGCCCTGCGGCATCAGGCACCATCACGATTGATGATGGGGCGGTGCGTGCCGTGATCAAAAACGGCAGCAGCTTATTGGCTAAAGGCGTCACAGCGGTGACTGGCGAGTTTGCTCGTGGTGAGGTGGTTCAAGTGACCGCACCCAACGGGCAGCTAGTCGCGCGAGGTATCGCTAGCTACTCTAGCCAAGACATGGCCAAAATTATCGGCAAGCACAGTAAAGATATTATCGCTATCCTCGGTTACGACTACGGTAGTGAAGTGCTGCACCGCGACGATATGGTCGTTATCCAAGAATAATCAGACGAAGGAGCCAAGAGTGGAACTTATTTCAATGGGCAAGGCAGCAAAAGACGCTGCTTTTCAACTTGCCACCGCATCAACGAAACAGAAGAACCAAGCCCTAGCGATCATCGCTGATGAATTGGAAGCCAATGCAGACCTTATTCTTGCTGCCAATGCTAAGGACATCGAACTGGGCCGCGAAGCGGGGTTGACCGATGCCCTGCTTGACCGTCTGCTGCTCAATCCTGAGCGCTTGAGCGGTATTGCCAATGATGTGCGCAATGTGATCACCCTCAATGATCCTGTTGGCAGTGAGATAGACAGCAAGGTGCTAGAGAACGGCATGTCTCTCTCTCGCCGTCGTGTGCCGCTCGGTGTGGTCGGTGTGATTTATGAAGCGCGCCCTAATGTCACTATCGATATTGCTGCGCTGTGTTTAAAAACCGGCAATGCGAGTATTTTGCGTGGTGGTAAAGAGACGTTTTACTCCAATATGGAGTTGGTGAAGGTCATCCAATCTGCACTGGCCAAAGCTGGGTTGCCTGCGGCGTCGGTTCAGTACATTGAAAATCCAGATCGCGAATGGGTCTCTCAGCTACTCAAACTGGATGAGTACGTGGATATGATCATCCCAAGAGGCGGCGCAGGCTTACACAAAATGTGTAAAGAGAACAGTACGATTCCTGTCATCATCGGTGGATTTGGCATTAGCCACATTTTTGTTGATGAGAGTGC
>NZ_JCBDGX010000082.1:0-8098 GCF_059834345.1 Vibrio sp. R11-SG3-ISO3-SZ | reverse complement strand
GGTGTGGGCCATCAAACACATGTTCTTCAACGTTCGGTTGAGACGAGCGAGGAAGACTAGTGCCAGATTTACAAACGTAAACCTTGCCGTCAGTGAGGGTTGAGAGAATATCAAGACCAGCAACAAAGGCTTCTTGCTGTTCATTAATAATCAACTCAGGTTGAGCTGCCAATGGATTGGTGTCCATGGCGGTAACAAAAATCGCTTTTGTCGAAGACTCGATTGCTGGAACCTTGCTGAACGGTCGAGTACGTAAAGCTGTCCAAAGACCAGATTCAACCAGTTGAGACTTCACCGCTTGTGGGTCAAGACTGGCTAGTTGAGCTGCTTCGTACTTATCGAATGTCACCTGTTGCTCACCGGATACTTCAATCACAACGGATTGGAGTACACGTTTTGCACCACGGTTCACCTCGATGACTTTACCGCTTGCTGGAGAAGTAAACTTCACACCAGGATTCTTCTTATCTTCAAAAAGAACTTGAGCTTTCTTTACTTCATCGCCTACGCGGACATGCATGGTAGGACGCATGCCGACGTACTCTTCGCCAAGCAAGGCGACTTTCTTGATGGTTTTACCATCATTAATCACCTGGGTAGGAGCACCTGCGATAGGTAGATCCAAACCCTTTTTTATTGTAATCATACGCACTTGCACTACTTTTATCGGGAAAAAGATTCTTTGATTGCGTAACTTTTAGACACGACACTTGTGTCCGGTTTTGGTGATGTTTTAAACACCAAAATCGCAACATCCTCTTAAAAATCACATCGCAGAAATGCAACGAGATTTATCAGGTGCGATAGTCTATCATCTTTTGCAAAGACGACGCCATGACCAATACAGGTATTAAAGAAGATATTTCGAACGTTTTGAGTTTAAAAGGCTAAGGAATCGTCATAACTTTGAGCCATCGCACAAAGACCCAAATATCCACAAAGACTTTCTGTCACAATCCGTCATAAGGCGAAATATTTCATTTTAATGCCTGCCGTCCATTCATATGTTTCTTTACTGTTAACAAATCGATTTAATACCCCTACCCTTTAGAGGTATTTACACTGTCACTTTATGCTTTACTACCACCCATGCACATCGGGCTATCTGGCGCACTCTGGTTCTGCGATTGCCACTCTTGCGCCGTGTATGTGTGGATGGATAAGGCGTGAATATGATTGGCCAATTCATCGGACAAGGCCTGATTCACAAGACGGTGCCTCGCAATTAACCGAGCGCCATCAAAGTGTTCACTCACGACAATAACCTTAAAGTGGCTCTCTGAACCTGCGGGAACATTGTGCATGTAGCTTTCATTCACTACTTGCAGGTGGCTTGGCTGGAAAGCCTCGTGAAGTTTCGATTCTATTGTTTGCTGGAGCATGGATTCACCGTTACGCTAATCTGTTTAAGCGAGTTGGATTATGGGCGTGACCATAATAATGTGCTAGTCAGTAAAGAAAAGGTTTTAGTTTTCACTGCCAGTAACATTTGCGACAATTTAGCCATTCCTATGATGAGACCATTGACTGCATGAAAACTGAGCTGACTCTTTTTGAGCGAACACTGTTCCTTTACCGTTACCCTAAGCGTAGCAACGACACCTTACAAGCCTGGGACGCCGGAGATGAGTACCTGATCAATCATGTCGAGCAACTTTCTCTCACAAAAGGGAGCCACATCGTTGTTTTAAACGATCATTTTGGTGCGCTCAGCACGTGGTTCTCTCGTGACTACCGAGTCACCATGATGAGTGACTCGTGGATTGCTCACCAAGCGACACACGCCAACCTTGAGGAAAATCAGTGCCCTAAGGTAACGCTCTGCTCAACGCTCGACCCTATCCCTAAAGATGCAGATCTAGTGTTGATGCAAATCCCGCGTACCAATCGCCACTTAGTGTGGCAGCTCGCTCAGTTAAGAGAGACACTGTCGCCAACCATCCCTGTCATTGCGGTCAACAAAGCAAAACAGATCCACAGCTCAACACTGAAACTGTTTGAGAAACACTTGGGCGACACCACGACCTCTTTGGCGTGGAAAAAACACCGTCTGGTATTTAGTTTCGCTAATTGTGATACGCCTATGCCCGCAGTGGCGATCACTGAATGGCCCGTTCTTCAACACGGGATGACGCTAAAAAATCACCCTAACGTCTACTCAGGCGAGGGACTAGATCAGGGAGCGAGCTTTTTTCTTGACCACTTGCCAGACAACCTCGGCCACGCTCGAGCACTTGATCTTGGCTGTGGCAATGGCGTGCTGTCCGTTAAGTTATCACAGCTTAATCCAGCACTGTCGATCACCTGCGTCGATGAAAGTTTCAGCGCCGTGGCGTCGGCGCGAGAAAACTTACGTCCCTATGACACAGGTGAGCGTCAAATAGAGTGTATTGCCAACAACAGCTTGGATGGATTTGATGCTGATAGCTACGATGTGGTGCTTTGCAACCCACCGTTCCACCAGCAACAAACCATTACTGACCACATCGCTTGGCAAATGTTCTGTGATGCAAAGCATGTTCTTCGTGTTGGTGGGCAATTATTAGTTATCGGCAACCGCCACCTCGGCTACGATGGAAAACTGAAAAGAGTGTTTGGTAAACATCAAGTCAAAGTGATCGCATCAAATAAGAAATTTGTTATTTTACAAGCGACTAAATAGTCCTCTATTATCTTTGAACTGAGAGTTAACTTCATACGTGAAGCATTAAGGAAAAGACAATGAAAAAACTGGTATTAGCGGCGTCAATGGCCATCTTGACCGCCTGTGCGTCCCCTCAGCAAGAGCAACTGAACTTTATGCCACAAGCGGTACTCAGTCGCGGTGATTTAGTCCAGGACGCCACCTTTACTATTACCAGTAAAGATGTTCGCTCTGCGCAATATGTCGCCTTGGTCGACAGTGGCCGCTCTAACATCGAACCGATTCATTCTAAACAGAATGTGCGTATCACATTAGAAAATGCCCTGCTAGAGCAGTTCCAATCTCAAGGTTTCCGTAACACCGTCAACAGCGAAAACGCACTGAAGATTGAAGTGCAGGAAGCTTTGGTGTCGGTCAAACACTCGGTAATGGAAAATGAGATGGACGGCAAAGTAGTGCTAGAAATCACCGCCGAAACGCCACGCGGCAAGTTAGTAAAAGCTTACACCGGCACAGCGAAACGCACAGGAGCACTCAGTGCATCCAACCAAGAGATCGAAACCGTTCTTAACGATGTGGTCAACTTGGTGCTAAAAGAAGTCGCGAACGATCGTGAATTGCAAACTTACATGCAGGAGCGTTTCTAATGTGGAAGTGGGCACTGACGTCACTGGCATTGGTGAGCCAACTTGCGTTTGCCGGGCCAAAAGTCTTGGTGGAAACCACGCTGGGTAATTTCACCCTTGAGCTTAACCAAGAGAAGGCGCCGATTACGGTCGCCAACTTCCTCAAGTACGTCGAAGAGGGCAGTTATGCAGGGAGCCAATTTCACCGTGTGATCCCTGGCTTTATGGCGCAGGGCGGCGGCTTTGACACCAATATGAAACAGTTGAGTACGTACGCTCCAATTCAGAACGAAGCCGCAAACGGGCTAAAAAACGACCGTGGCACGATTGCAATGGCGCGTACCAACAACCCAAATTCTGCCACTCGCCAGTTTTTCATCAACTTTAAAGACAATCACTTTTTAGACTATGACCAGCGCCCCCCGGGCTATGCGGTGTTTGGTAAAGTGGTCGATGGCTTTGACGTCGTTGAATCGATGGCGGGCATCAAAACGCACAATGTCGGTCGCTATAGTGACGTACCGTCGATCCCTATCGTCATCAAAAAAACCACCCTTATTGAATAAACCTCTACCCGCCCCAACACATGTTGGGGCGGTGGCATCTCCGTCGTTAGTGACCTGCCCTCTTATTTCAAACCGCACAGAACAAGGATACGTCTATGTCTGCGACATCATCGCCAATGTCATGGCGCGACACCATCAAAAGCTATCTCGATAAGCGTCTGCTTTGGGTATTTATGCTGGGCTGCTCAAGCGGCTTTCCGTGGGTGTTGATTGGCTCCAACATGTCTGGCTGGCTTAAAGATGCAGGCTTAACCCGAGCCGCCATCGGCTATTTTGGTAGCGTGTTCGCCGTCTACGCGATCAACTTTTTGTGGGCACCACTGGTTGACCGAGTCCGCCTGCCTTATCTCACCGATAAAATTGGCCAACGCCGCAGTTGGATATTACTCTGTCAGCTTGTTGTGCTCTCTTGCACCCTGTTCATTGCCGGTGTCGATCCTGCAAAAAACTTAGCGTTCACGTCGATGCTCGCGCTGGGTATTGCGATTGCCTCAGCGACACAAGACATTGCTATTGACGCCTTTCGTATCGACACCTTCCCTAAGTCTGAATCCTCTAAACTGCCTCAAGCCTCAGCGATGGCCGTGATCGGATGGTGGACGGGGTATTCTCTACCGGGTTATCTCGCGTTTATCAATGCAGACAGCATGGGGTGGAATGGCGTCTATTACGGCATGGCGATCATCGTTGGGGTATTGATGCTCTTTACCTTGCTGGTCGGCGAGCCCAAGACTGAGCGAAGTGCGCTGCAAGAACAAGCCGAGCAAAGACATTACCAAGTCGTCGATTCAAAAACCGTCGCGTGGTTGAGTGTCACGGTTGTCGAACCCTTCCTCGATTTCTTCAAACGTAACGGTGTGCGCGTCGCGATCACGCTGTTACTGTTTGTGTTCTTGTTCAAGATTGGTGAGGCGTTCCTTGGCCGCATGTCGATCACTTTCTACAAAGAAGTCGGCTTTAGCAATGAGCAAATTGGTTACTACTCGAAATTGATTGGTTGGGGGGCAACCATTGTCTTTACCTTGGTCGGCAGTCTATTTAACGTCAAATTTGGCATCGTTCGCGGGCTGATGATCGGCGGTATTGCGATGGCGGGCAGTAACTTAATGTTTGCCTGGATCGCCAAGACAGGACCAAGTGAAACCCTCTTCTTAGCCACGATCATTGTGGACAACTTCACCACGGCCTTCTCAACCGTCGCGTTTGTCTCATTTTTGACTGTACTCACCGGCCAAGCCTTCTCCGCCACGCAATATGCGCTGCTGGCTTCACTCGGCAACTTCGGCCGTACGACCCTTGCGTCATTCAGTGGCGAGCTCGCCGATTACTTAAACGATTGGTCACTGTTCTTCATACTGACCGCGGTAATGGTTATCCCAAGCTTATTGATGCTCTATTCTCTGCGTCACTACTTCTCGGATCTACTCGAAAAAGCACGTCAGCAAAAATAGACAAGATGGCAAGAACGAAAAAGGCTTGGAGTGCTCCAAGCCTTTTCTTTTGTCTATTATTAATCTAGGGAAGAGACTAAGGGTACAAGCCACGTCCAAACATATTGAAGACTCGGGCGACGCCTTGGGTGAAGATCATAGGCTCAGTCAGCACCGTTAAACACAAGCAATCTTCACCAACTTGAGTTTGCGGGCTGTGCTTGACCGATGCGTCTTTATAGAGAAAGTCGCCGACCTCATAGTGCCCTTCTTCGTCAGAAAAACCGCCATGAAGGACTAACGTCGATTCAAACCCTTTATGGGTGTGCTCGGGCACTTTGACCCCTTCCGCCATGTACATGAGATTGACGCGGGCGTTGCCGGAAATCGCAATAGGGGCGCTAAACACCTTGCCACCATAATTACGCCACTCGCCGATTCGATCATACAGCTTGGATAATGCAAGCGGTAAGGTCATCGAGCGTCCGTTGACATCAATCGTTTTCGGCTGGCGCAGCAGCTTGATAGGATCTTTGATCTGCTCCGTTTGGGTGATGCTTGCCAGCATCTGCTCAAGACTTTGCACCGGTGTTTGGTTGTCTGGCACCTCTTGCTCAAGCGCAACCCCGCACTCTTGCTCAAAGGACCTCACTTGCTCTTTACAATGTGGGCAACTTTCCAAATGCACGGCAATAGTGAACGCGTTGACATCATCCAATGACCCTTGTGCGTATTGCTGCAACATTTCGATGTGTGGATGGTAACTCATAAGCGATCGGCCTCTATGGAATGTTTCAGTTTTTCAATCGCGAGCCTTAGGCGCGACTTCACGGTACCAAGGGGAATATTCAGCATCTCTGCCACTTGCTGGTGAGGCATCTCTTCCAGATAGACGGCTTTGACCACTGTGCGTTGGGCATCCGGTAACGTATCTAAATATTTCACCACTTGCTCTTTAAGCATCTCTTGCTCTGGCGAATAGTGCTCAACCAAGTCAGGCGGGCAGTAATCGTTGGGCCAAATGTCATCGGAGGACAAATGGGCGTCGCGCCCTTTTTGCTTGCGCAACATATCAAAGCACAAGTTGCGCGCGATGGTGTAAATCCATGTGGAGAGCGAACTCTTGCTGCCATCAAACATGATGCTCTTTTGCCAGACAATGGTCAGGGTTTCCTGTACCACTTCCATGCACACTTGCTCATTGCCCATGTGGCGATAGGTAAATTGCTTTAAACGCGGGGTAAAATGTTGGAACACCAGGGCGAACGCTTGTGTGTCCTTCTGTTTTACCCTATCCATACACTCAGTCCAATCGGCTCGAGTGAACGCCTGAGTATCTTCACTGACCATATCGATTCCTTGGTTTCACCTAGTCTTGAGATGCGAACGGGTTACTATACGCGCTCACGCGCGTTTCGATCACTCTCATTCTAGATCAAGGCTGAGGAGAAGGAATCATCTGGTTGATAAAGGCAAGTGCCGCCTCACAAGTTTGCTGTTGATTAAGTGAATCAAACCGACTGGGCGTGAGAGGCAGTAACTCCAACCAACGCTGCGATACCCAGCTTGCATCGTCCATAAAGCGCTGCTGGTATAGCTCCCCCACTTGCGGGTAGTCGTGATACACCTGAAGCAGGTGTTCACCAAGATGAACGTCTGAAGGCGACATCTCTGCCACTTGCCAGTTGGGCAGCGTGCGAATTTTCGCCATGCGCAGCCCATCAAACTCAGTGCGCACCCGCTTGATAGTAAAACGCTGAAGTCCACACACCGTAATACCGAGCAGACCGTCATCCAACTGATCAAAATCGACAATACGAACCAGAGAGCCGGTGTGTGACAGTTGAACGGCGTCTGACTGTTTGGCCCTTTCTAGCAAGCAAATTCCGAACGTGCCGTCTCCTTTCATCGCATCAGAGACGAGTCGTTTGTATCTGGGCTCGAATATCCTCAGTTTCATTTTCCCTTCAGGAAGGACAATGGAACTTAAGGGAAATAGCATGATCTCTTGCACTTTGTTTCACCTCTACATCGTTGCCAATGTGTACGCAGCGCTGAAAAAAACCGATCACTAACCAAATCTGTTGATTCATTGACAAGCATAAAATTTCGCATAAACGTTTGCGTAAACGATGTCTGTATCAAAAAGTATGCAAAAGTGTGAAAGTTCCTCGACAACAGAGTTTTCTATCTATAAATGTGATCAACCTCACTAACTTTGTGTGTTTTTGCACTCCGTATCACTATCAATTGAGATTTAA
The DNA here is from genome assembly GCF_059834345.1 of Vibrio sp. R11-SG3-ISO3-SZ. NCBI lineage: Bacteria > Pseudomonadati > Pseudomonadota > Gammaproteobacteria > Vibrionales > Vibrionaceae > Vibrio > Vibrio sp. R11-SG3-ISO3-SZ. The sequence continues at coordinate 571 of NZ_JCBDGX010000082.1, read as the reverse complement.
ATCGCTATTATGCTCACCAACTGAGCACGTCGGAGAACGTGCTACACAATATATGGACGTCATTTTTACACTTAACGAATACATAGAGAGTCCCACTATGCGTAAATCACTTCTAGCTCTTGGTGTTGTAGCAGCAATGTCTGCGCCTGCGATGGCAGCTGACTATTCAGACGGCGACATCCACAAGAACGACTACAAATGGATGCAGTTTAACCTTATGGCTGCAGTCGATGAACTTCCTGGCGAATCAACTCACGATTACCTAGAGATGGAATTTGGCGGACGTTCAGGAATCTTCGACCTCTATGGTTACGTTGACGTGTTCAACTTGACTTCAGATCCAGGTAGTGACAAAGCTGAAGCAGAAAAGATCTTTATGAAGTTTGCACCACGCATGTCTCTTGATGCATTAACTGGTAAAGATTTGTCATTTGGTCCAGTGCAAGAGCTATACGTAGCAACTCTAATGGAATGGGGTGGTAATTCTGACGTAAATACTCAGAAAGTTGGCCTTGGCTCAGATGTTGAGCTACCTTGGTTTGGTAAAGTTGGCTTAAACTTCTACGGTACA
>NZ_JCBDGX010000081.1:0-6909 GCF_059834345.1 Vibrio sp. R11-SG3-ISO3-SZ | reverse complement strand
TATGAATGCGGAAACGTTTGAGCAGATCGCGGCGGATGCGAAAGCTGTGGGCGAGAGCGCAAAATGGTTGGTGGAAAACAACACCTGTATGCTGACGCTGTGGAACGGTAACCCTATCGTTGTAACGCCACCTAACTTCGTTGAGCTTGAAGTGACAGACACTGACCCTGGCCTAAAAGGTGATACACAGGGTACCGGTGGTAAGCCTGCTACGCTATCAACCGGTGCTGTGGTTCGTGTACCTCTGTTTATCTCTATCGGTGAAGTGATTAAAGTCGACACGCGCTCAGGCGAGTACGTGGGTCGCGTAAAATAATCACCCGATGCGTGATAGCGTGAGAAAAAGGCCACATCGTGGCCTTTTTTGTTTTTTCGGCTGCGGCAAAGTGTCACAATAGCCCGAGTTTGTTAGTGATATAGAGATCAAAGGTTCTGGTTTATGAAAGCGTCTTTGCAAATTTGGTTGGGTGCGGCTCGGCCAAAAACGCTGCCGCTGGCGCTGGTGTCGATTTTGACCGGTAGCGTGCTAGCGTACTCTCATCATGAGTTTTCTCTATCGATCGCGCTGTTGGCGTTTGCGACGGCGACCTTATTGCAAATTCTCTCCAACCTCGCCAATGATTACGGTGATGCCGTCAAGGGCACCGATAACGACAAACGTCTTGGCCCGATGCGCGCCATCCAGTCGGGCGCGGTCACGACCCAAGACATGAAGCAAGCGATCGTCATCAATGTCATCATGACGATATTGTCCGGGCTGGTTTTGGTCTTCTACGCCTTAGAGAGTGTGCAAAGCATCTTGGCCTTTGTCGGCTTAGGGGTACTGGCGATCATCGCTGCTATAGCGTATACGGTGGGGTCGAAGCCTTATGGCTACGTCGGGCTCGGCGATGTCTCTGTGTTTCTCTTTTTTGGTTTGCTCGGTGTGGCCGGGACCTATTTTCTTCACACTGGTGTTGTCCAAGTGTCATTGATTCTTCCGGCGATAGGCTGCGGGTTGTTGGCGGTTGCGGTACTGAATATCAACAACATGCGCGATATCGAGAACGATCAAGAGTGCGGAAAGCGTACGGTTGCAGTGCGCTTGGGCCAACAACGTGCGAAGCATTATCACTTTTTCTTGCTGGGCTTCTCTCTGTTAGCCTTTGCGCTCTACTTACTTCATCAACCAGAACCAATGTGGGTCAGCTTGCCGTTTTTGCTCAGTGTACTGGTGGTGTTTAAACATGGCCGAGCGGTCTGGTTGGCGAATAAACCCGCTCAGATTGCGCCGATGATGCCGGTGATTGTTAAATGCTCCTTGCTGACTAACCTGCTGTTTGCTGGCGTGGTCGTCGTGCAAACACTGATGAGAGTCTGATCACCTTCACAAGAGCTTGTATTATTGCGCCTTGTCATTGCAATGACTTAATGACCGGATATACTCGAGTGAGTCAACCAACGGTTTGGGAAGGTAACTCATGGAATACAATACGTCCGCTTTGTGTGATGTTTATATGGATCAGGTCGATGTGGTCGAGCCCATGTTCAGCAACTTTGGCGGCAGTGCGTCATTCGCTGGCCAAATCACAACGGTGAAGTGTTTTGAAGACAACGGGCTGATTCGTGAAGTGCTCGAACAAGACGGCTTAGGCCGTGTGCTGTTGGTCGATGGTGGCGGTTCGCTAAGACGTGCGCTCATTGATGCTGAGCTCGCTTCTCTTGCTGAAGAGAACGAGTGGGAAGGCATTGTTGTCTATGGCTGCGTACGTGAAGTCGATGAGTTAGAAGACATGAGCATTGGTATTCAAGCCTTGGCCTCGATTCCGGTTGGTGCGAGCTCACAAGGCGTGGGTGAAACGGAAGTGGCCGTCAACTTCGGTGGCGTGACCTTCTTACCCGAAGACTACCTTTATGCCGACAACACAGGCGTGATCCTCTCCCAAGAGCCACTTGATATAGATTTAGACGTCGATGAGACCGATGTCGTCGATGAGACGCTCTAAATCACCACACCAGCTTCTCACCACACCAGCTTCGGCTGGTGTGTTCGTTTCTAGGCCTTACTTTCCTTTAAATCCTGACTCATTTTGAACGTTTTACGGGTGTCGCGGTGCAGACAAGTGAGCGCTGCGCAGTTTGAGCGCGTAGGGGTAGGCGAGTACACCGCCGATGACATTGCCAACGGCAATGCCGATAAACAGTCCTTCAATGTCATACCAAAGACTGCCAACCCAGGCACAGGGTAGGGTGAAAATGAACAGACGCATAAAGCTCCACTGAAACGCTTTAAGCGGTTCATGCAGCGCATTCAGCCCTGAGACCAGCATCATTAACATTCCTTGAAACCCGTAGCTAAAGGGCACAACGAGTAAGTAGTGCCACAACAGATCTCTGACCGCTTGCTCTTGAGAAAACAGAGAGGAGATGGGTATGCTCAGCGGCACCATCATGACAAAAATCCCCAATTGGAAAATCAGTGCAAAGCGCATGGTGAGGAACAAACCGGCGAAGCCGCGCTGCGGATTTTTCGCGCCCAAGTTCTGAGCCATAAACGGAGTCAGGGCAGAGGTGAGCGACATCAGCACCAAGATAAGAATCGACTCCACCCGCTGCGCTGCACCGTAGGCCGCTACGGCACTGGTGCCGTGCGTCGAAAGCAGTATCATCAGAATCGCACCTGAGAGCGGTGTCATGGCATTTGACAGCGCCGCCGGCGTGCCGATTTTTAGAATGGATTGGCAATCACTGCGAAGGGTGGTGAGGTCTGGTTTGGCGAGCAACTTCTCGCGCCGCGTGAGCACGTACAAGGAGCCTAACAGTGCCCCCGCCCAACTAAGAGCGCTTGCGATCGCCGCGCCTTGAATCCCGAGTGCAGGAAACGGGCCGTAACCAAAAATCATTAAAGGATCGAGCACGCCATTAATCACGCCGGCCAGCATCATGATTTTAGCCGGGGTTTTGGTATCCCCCGTAGCGCGAATCGCGCTGTTTCCCGCCATCGGAATGACGAGCAGCGGTATGGTTAAATACCAAATCGCCATGTATTGGTCGATAAGGGGAAGCAAATCTGGCTCAGCGCCCAGCAGTAGAAAGAGCGGTTCAATCGTCAGTAATCCACAGATGGACGCCAACGACACTAAGGTGACTGCCAACAGTAAACCGTGGGTCGAAAATCGCGCTGCATCGTTGGTATGGCCTTGGCCAAGTAGACGAGCAATGTTGGTGGAGATGCCCATTCCTATGCCCATAGTGATGCAGTTGACGGCAAAGGTGACAGGAAAGGTATAGCTGACCGCTGCCAGCGCTTGGGTACCGAGCAGAGAGATAAAAAACGTATCGACCAGATTGAACATCAAAATAGCGATCATGCCAAAGGTCATCGGCACGGTCATTTGGCGCAAAACGTCGGGAATGTGACCCGTTAACAGGCCATGTTTATCTTGCATCGAGGACGTCAACTCTCACGGGCGGAAAAGCGTAGCATACTTTATCTGCTCTATGACGACCAACCCCCATCGTTGAGATGGTGTGAGGCGTACATATTTGGGCCGGCTTTGGGTTTTGTACCGCGGCAACAAAAAAGGCCAGCGCAAGCTGACCTTTGTCTATGTCCATAAAGGATTGGATTAAGCTTTTGCTGCCGCCGCCGCTTTTGCAATCGCTGCAAAGCTCTTCGCGTCAAGAGAAGCGCCGCCAACGAGAGCACCATCGATGTCTGGCTGTGAGAAGTACGCTTCTGCGTTTTCTGGCTTCACAGAACCGCCGTACTGGATGATCACTTGCGCAGCAACCGCTTCGTCTTTTGCCGCGATAAGTGCGCGGATAGAAGCGTGAATGCGTTGTGCATCTTCTGCCGTCGCTGCTTTGCCTGTACCGATAGCCCAAATTGGCTCGTATGCGATGATGGCGCCGTTTAGCGCTTCAACACCGTAAGTGTCGATCACTGCATTGATTTGACGAGCACAGACGGCTTCCGTTTCGCCCGCTTCGTTTTGCGCTTCAGATTCACCGATACAGAAAACAGGGGTTAGACCGTTTTCTTTTAGGAAGTTGAATTTCTTTGCGATGAACTCGTCAGATTCGTTGTGGTATTCACGACGCTCGGAGTGGCCGATGATGATGTGAGAAGCACCGAAATCTTTCAGCATTTCTGGCGACATGTCACCTGTGAAGGCACCGCTGTTGTTGAGGTCAGTGTTTTGTGCACCCAGGATAATCTTGTTACCGCCTTCTGCGATGACACGCTCAGCAAGGTCGATGTAAAGTGCTGGTGGCGCAACGGCTACGTCGACACCTTCGACGCCTTCAAGCTCAGCGTTTAGACCCGTTAGCAGCTCAGTGACCATTGCTTTGCTGCCATTCAATTTCCAGTTACCCATCACTACAGGACGACGCATAGGAATACTCCCTCTCTTTTTAACGTAGAACGTTCATTAATGTAAAAAATCTGGGTAGGAATATAACAGATTAAATGGTCCAGATCATGATTACCGTCATGTCTTATTGGGTTTGTAAACCTTTTGCCGACTGCCTTGCGCATGGATTTAGCATAACTGACCGCTCTGGCAGTGATCCCGTAGACAGAATCGCTGGCATCGAGTGCGAAATAAGTACAGAAATTGATAATAGTGGCGTATACCTATCCAACCAGCGCACTAAAAAGGGAACAACATCGATGCCAAACCTAGTTATGGAATACTCCAACTCTGTGGATGAGCGTGTTAATGTGCAAGGATTACTCGAGGATTTGCATTTCGTGGTTTTACAATCAGGCCTGTTCGACACCTTATCCGTCAAGTCTCGCGCATTGCGCTGCCATCATTGGCTGCTTGGGGATGAAGGTGACAGTAGCGATTTTATTCATATTGGCTTCGAGCTGTTGGCGGGAAGAACTGAGGAACAGAAGCGTGATTTATCTCGTCAATTAATGGCGGTGTTGCAACAACAAGCGGGACACGTGCGTAGCTTAACCGTTAATATTCGCGATATGGACCCGAGCTGTTTTCAAAAAATCATCAATTAACCATTAGGGAATACGATGTCAATTAAAGCACTGCTGTTTTCATTTCAAGGCCGCATTGGTCGTAAGGTTTATTGGCTGTGGAATGTGGTTTACTACCTAGTGATTGTAAGCTTCGCTGCGACACTCAACGCGGTTATTCCAGCGACGGCCCATCTCATCCTGCCGGTGTTCCTTGTCATCGTGTTGATTCCTGACTTAGCCATCACCGCCAAGCGTTGGCATGACAGAGACAAATCCAGTTGGTGGCTGTTACTGAATGTTCCACTTGTTATCGGACGTATGACGATGCCAGTGGGTGACCCTGGGCAAGTTGCTCAACCGGCGGCGCTGCAAACCGCCATTTCGGTCGTCGCGATGATTTGCGGAGTGTGGATTTTGGTCGAGTGCGGCTTCTTTAAAGGCACAGAAGGCGAGAATCGTTTCGGCCCGCAGCCAGAATAATCAGCTGTTCTATAGTAAGAGAGTTTTTATCACCCTAGGCTATTTACGAAGAAGGACTTCTTCCACTTTGTGGTTGAGTCCTTTTTTTAGGATCAGCTGCGCCCGCTCGCGAGTGGGTAAGATGTTGTTGCGCAGGTTAATACCATTGATGGAATGCCAGATCTCCTTTGCCTTATCTATCGCCTGCTGTTTCGACAACTGGGTGTAGTGGCTGAAGTAAGACCCCGGTTTAGTGAAGGCGCCGGAGCGAAATTTTAGAAAACGCTCAATATACCACTGCTCAATCACCTCACTGTTGGCATCGACATAGAGGGAGAAGTCTAAGAAGTCGGAGACAAACACACGATGAGGATCGTGTGGGTAATCCATCCCACTTTGTAACACATTGAGCCCCTCTATAATCAGCACATCAGGTCTATCCACCACTTTGACTTCATCGGTGATGTCATAGGTGATGTGAGAGTAGACCGGCACTTCCAAGTTGGGCTTGGCGGCTTTGACGTCTGAGACGAATTGTACCAAACGCTTGATATCGTAAGATTCAGGAAAGCCTTTACGGTGCATAATGCCACGTTCATCGAGTACGCGCTTAGGGTAAAGAAAGCCATCGGTGGTCACCAGCTCGACTTTTTGATGGTTATCCCAACGTGACAGCAGTGCTTGGAGTAAACGAGCGGTGGTGCTTTTGCCGACCGCCACACTACCGGCAATCCCAATAATAAAAGGTGGAGCACTCTCTTGGTTGCCCAAGAAATTGTTCAGGACGGTATTGCGACTTTGCCGAGCGGCGACATAGAGATTAAGCAATCGCGCTAGGGGCAGATAAATCTCAACAGCTTCTTCCATCGTCAGGCTTTCGTTCACGCCTTGCAGCTCCCGCAAATCCTCTTCAGACAACGTCATGGGCACAGAATTGCGTAATTCTGCCCACTGCTGTCGGGTAAAAGAGAGATAGGGAGTCATGTGTCGTCCTAACCTGAGTTGAAGATGCGAGCAGCGACATTACAACAACGGACTTAGATTGCAAACGAGATGATCGATATTCGCGTGATTTGCCCGACAATTTGCTCGATTTTTCAACAAAAAAGCAGAAAGTATCCAATTTGGCATTTTTTTTTGGATTTGCTATTGCAAGGTAGAAAATCATTCAATAGAATGCGCACCACTTATGCCGACTTAGCTCAGTAGGTAGAGCAACTGACTTGTAATCAGTAGGTCACCAGTTCGATTCCGGTAGTCGGCACCATTTCTCTATGCATCTCCTTTAGAGAGCGAGAAATAGATAAAAATTTGGAGGGGTTCCCGAGTGGCCAAAGGGAGCAGACTGTAAATCTGCCGGCACTGCCTTCGATGGTTCGAATCCGTCCCCCTCCACCATATTCTTTAGGAAATAGCTCGAAGAGTTACGTGTTGCGGGCATCGTATAATGGCTATTACCTCAGCCTTCCAAGCTGATGATGCGG
>NZ_JCBDGX010000080.1:0-2892 GCF_059834345.1 Vibrio sp. R11-SG3-ISO3-SZ | reverse complement strand
CACGTCAGTGATTCAACTTCATTTTTAGCAGCGTGGCTCAAAGCCAAACCCAATAACCAAAAAAGGATACGCATGTCGTATCCTTTTTTGACTTTGTACTAGAGTGGCGCTTAGTTGCCCATAGTGTAGCAACAGCCTAATTGGTAATCGTCGCCATTTTTCGCTGTGTACTCTTTCTCTTCTGTACACGCTTGTGGTTTACCCTTCTCATCGCCTTTGACGAGGCTAATCCAGTGACGCATTGCCGACATCTTACCCATTTCGTGAGGGAACATGGTGCAGGTTTCAAGCTGGATGTCATCGATACACACGAGCTCCACACAACCTGTCCCTTTGTGATGGCCAAAGGTCACTTCAACATGGCTGCCAGTCCCATCACGAAGCAGTAAGGAGGCAGGCGTCTCTTTACTTCCTGTGTAAGCAACAAAGTGTTTGGGATGCTTGAGACCACTGTGACTGCCGTCTTTGAAGTACGCCATAACGTGTCGATAGTCGATCACGTACGCTGTGACATTTTTGTGCGACCCATTTTCTAGGGGGAACAGTCTATCGAGCAGCTGCTTCGATTTGGTTTGCTTTTCACTTGCTTGATTAGCGTTGATGGTCTCTACCGCGAAGACTGCTTCAGCGATAAAAGGGCGGTTTTGATTTTGGATTTCTGTCTTATCGAATGTCAGCATATTCATAGTGTTTCCCTCACGGATATTTCACAGCATCATGTCCTAGAGCAAATATTTCAAACTCGCGTTTAACAAGTTGCAAATTTGTGACTTTGCTTACTTTGTATACTAGTGAATTCTTGACTACAATTTCACAACAAAAATTTTACAATGTGAATTTTACAAAATGCCAGTGTCAAAAAGCTTGATTCGCCAATCCCATTTCCTCGGGACGAAAATTAGAAACCTGAGAAAACGCAACCACTTAACTATGGAGGATCTCTCTGCACGCTGTGTGAGAGTTAGCCCTGAATACGCACCGTCGGTCTCTTACCTTTCAATGATCGAACGAGGAAAACGCGTGCCAAGCATCGACATGCTGGAGGTCATTGCACAAGTTTTCCAAAAAGATCCCGCTTGGTTCTTAGATGACGAGCCAGAACAGGCCGACATCACGCCTGATAAAGGCAACCGCGGTGGGATCAGCGGCATGGCGCTTGAGCCGAGCTTTCTGTTCTCGAATGAAATTCTCCAAATCGCCATTCCGGAGATGCTCTCGCAAACCGGCATTACAGGTCGTCAGTTTGCTCATTTGCTGATCCGAGCTCATCAAGAGAGCCATCAAAACCACTTTCCTGATCTCGAACGTGCAGCAGAAGAAGTGGGCCTCAAACGCCTGAACCTCTCAGCGGAAGATTTGATGGGCATTGCCCGAAGCCTTGGGCTCACCATTCGCTGGGTCAAACGCGCACCGCAAGATGTGGTGGATGAGCTTGGGATTAACGCCAAGCAAGTCGTGACATCCTTCTTTGAACCGCCCGGAACTCTGTTCCTTAATGAAATCCTCAAAGAGTATCCGACTCGCCTTAAGTATGATTTGGCGGTCTATATCGGCCATTGTGTTCTGCACAGCAAAGAAGGGTTGAAAAGCGTACTGACGGTGGGGCATGCCAACAGTTGGGAGGACTACAACCAAACCACGCCGAGCTCAGAGCTCAACTCGCAAGACATTTTGCAAGCGTGGCGTGATTTTGAGTCGAGTTTTTTTGCGGGCGCGCTACTTTGCCCTAAAGTCCCTTTCCGACAATTACTAGACCGCAGCGGGTATGAGATTGACGTCCACCTCAAAGCAGGCGTATCACCATCGGTTGCGATGCGTCGTATGACCGTGGTTTCGCCCTATCCTCACTGGCACTATTTTGATGCGTACGGACAAAACAAGCTTAAAGCGGTCTATCGTGGTAACGGGATCCCGCTTCCTTGGGGCAACATGCGGAAGGTCAATGACCCGTGTCAGCACTGGGCTGTTTTCCGTCGCTTGTCTGAGCCACAACAAGGTAGCTCTGCGCAGATCTCTATTCTCAACGTCGGGGATGAGCCAAGAATTTACTGCTGTGAGTCAGTCAACATGACCGATCCTGCAGGGAACAACCGCGTCTTGTGCGCAGGCATCGATCTTAACCCAGCCATTGATGCTCAGGGCGGGAATTCACACGATATCGCTCAGGAACTCAAAAGTTTATGCGTCAGTCAGGGTGGTAGCGCCCCCATTCCACGTCATATCAGCCGGGAATTCACCACCATCGCTAAAATACTCAACATTAACTGGATTGAGCGAGGCATTCAGTCAGATGCGCGCGTGATATGCTCACGAGGTGCCGTGTGTCCGAGGAAACCAAGCTGTTATGAAAATTGCCAAGGTGGTGAATAGAGGTTGAAGAAACCCATTCGAGACAGAAAGAAAAAAGCCAATCACAAATCGGTGTGATTGGCTATATATGATTGTGAACAAAATCGTATTCACTAACAACGTCAGTTGGCTAGGTGACCCTCGGCTTAATAAGGGTCACTATAAATAAAGCAGTAACCGTGCCAACTTTTAAGTTAACCAAAAATCAATCACTTCGCTCACTTCGTCATCAGTTTCATGCAAACAGAACACATAATCGTCAAGCAAAATAAGAATAATTGCGTTTTGCGAAAATGTTGATCATTGCAAAATGCAAACCATGACGCATCGAGTTTCCCAGAGATCAAAAAAGCGCCGCCCAACATCGGTTAGGCGGCGCAGAGAACAAGGGATAGAATCATCGACTAGCGTTTACGAAACACCCAAATCGGTCCAATCAGAAGAAATTGGATATCTTCGAAAAACGACGGCTTCTTCCCTTCGATCTTATGACCAATAAATTGTGCTATCCAGAGCACCGCAAACAGTGCTATGGAGACCAAC
>NZ_JCBDGX010000079.1:0-48103 GCF_059834345.1 Vibrio sp. R11-SG3-ISO3-SZ | reverse complement strand
AACCCACAACCCACAACCCACAACCCACAGTCTCAAAAATGTGCAGCCGAACTCTGCACCGTGGGATAAGAGCGTGATTGCTTAATTAAATGGAGAGCGCCAGTAATTAACACTCAGCAGCGCAAGCTGAATCAAGTTTTCGTAAACGCAGAGACATCGACATCAAGGCAAAACCGCATGCCAATATCGCACCGCCAATCGCGACGAAAATCGTGCCATCGGCGAAGTTGTCGGTGGTGACAGCAAACAGCGCCACGATGACGCCCAGCGCCGTCATTGCTTTCCCCATAAAAATGCCGTTGGCGTGATCAATCGGCGTTTGTTCTTGCGAGGAAATCGGAGTGTGGATTCGCTCACTCACAGTGTGATTGAAATAGGGGCGTTTGGTCATCAAAGCGGTAGAAAGGAAAAAGCCACCAGTGACGATCACATGCGCCAGGAGACTGCACACCACCATCATATCAACACTTTCTCTGTGATTGAGCGGGCCGATGAAAGGCTCAAGCCAATGAACATCGAACACAAAATGCATCCAAGCGGAAACCAGAATGCCGACCAGAACCGTTGCCCAGCCAGACCAAGGTGGCGTACGTAAGTTGAGCATGGCCAATAGCGAGGGAATCGACATCGGCATGTGCAGCAAAGCAGAGAAGATCATCATGATGTCGAACAGGCTGTAGTCTTCGATACGAGCAAACAACAGTGCTACGCCGCAAGCCAACAGACCGGTCACGACTGTGGCGATTTTACCTAGACGCATCTGTTGCTCGCTGCTCGCGTGCGGATTGATCAAGGAAAGATAGACATTGTTGACTACAATGCCGGCGTTGCGATTGAGCGCAGTGGTCATCGGAGACACGGTCGCCGCTAACATCGCCACCATTACGAGCCCCAGTAGTCCTTGTGGCATATAGTGTTCGATATAGTAAAGGTAGGCGGCGTTGTTGGCTCCACCTCCGAGCTCTGGGTAGCTCAAGCCCAAATCAATATTGAGTGAAGCAACAAACCAAGGCGGGGCAAACCAAAGCAGCGGTGCGATGAGAAACAGCGCGCCAGCCAGCAACGCCGATCGTGATGCTTCTTTCTCATTGCTGGTGGTGAGGAAGCGATAGCTGCTGAGGGCATTATTAGTGGTTAGGGTTTGTTTCAGCAGCATGATGGCCACCCAAGCAATGAAAATCTGCCAGGTGTGCATGCTCTCGCCCATGACGGTGTTTGACAAAGATTCAACCGGTAGGCTCACGACGTGCTTGGCCGCAGTGGCCCCAACGACCATGGTGATAGTGACCAACAGCACCAGTTGGATCACATTGGTCGCAGAGACCGTCCAAACCCCTCCGGTAAGGGCAATAAAGGTCACCAGCAGAGAAATAGAGACGATGGTGACATCGATACTAATGCCAAAGGTCGCCGACAAAAAGGCGCCCAATCCATTAATCCAAATCGCTGCGCCAATCAGTGTGATGGGAAAACTCGACCAAGTGAAGACTTGCTCAGACAACTTGTCAAAACGCAGACGCACCACATCCATCGCTGTAGCAACCCTTAAGCGGCGGTAACGCGACGCAAAAAAGAGCGCTGAGACAAAAAAGCCTAACGCATTGCCCCAAAAGACAAACATGATGCTGAGACCATCTTCAAACGCTTTGGCTGCCGCGCCAGTAAATGTCCATGCCGAAAACTGCGTCATGAAGGCGGTGGCGCCCGCCATCCACCACGTCATTGCGCCATTGCCTTTAATAAAGCCGTCGGCATTGGAAGCGTGGCGTTTGAACGCGTTGGTCACGATCAGTAAGAAAACGAAATAGAGCGCAAGTACGAACCAGTCGAGATGTGTCACAAGGGAACCTAACTATAAAAGAGGGAGTGAAGTTTTTTAAAACTGCGTTTCACTTGATATTGTACGACAAGATTGGCCTGCATTGGGAGAGCTGGATCATATTTGCTGAGTCAAGTAAGTGAATGAAACGGCTGCACGTAAGTATGGAAAGAGGTGATGTTACCCGCAGACACTTCAGTTATCTCCTCTGAATTGATGCGCCTATTGAGGTAGGATAGTGGTACTGTCTTTCAAACTTTGGATATTCGCCGTGCATCGCCCGACCCCGTTAGAGGTACTCAATTCTGTATTTGGTTACGATCATTTTCGTCATCAGCAACAATCGATCATCGAGACGTTAGTTGAAGGTGGTGATGTGCTTACCTTGATGCCGACCGGTGGGGGAAAGTCGCTCTGCTACCAAATTCCAGCCATTGTGCGAGAAGGCGTGGGAGTGGTTGTGTCGCCGTTGATTGCCTTGATGAAGGATCAGGTTGATGCATTAGCGCAAGTCGGTGTGGCCGCTGCCTACCTCAACTCCACATTAGATCGCTATGAACAGCGTGAAGTTGAAGATCAGATTCGACGTGAAGAGATTCAGCTTCTCTACATCGCCCCAGAGCGTTTGATGATGCCGCAAACCCTCGACTTGCTCTCCGAGTGCCGCGTATCGCTCTTTGCGATTGATGAGGCACACTGTGTGAGCCAATGGGGACATGATTTCCGACCAGAATATCAACAGCTTTCTGTTTTACATCAACGCTTTCCGAACGTGCCGCGCATTGCACTTACCGCAACGGCTGATAAGCGTACGCAGCAAGAGATCATCAGTCAGCTAGCGCTTCAATCGGCCCAAGTGTTTATCCACAGTTTTGATCGCCCCAATATTTGCTACTACGTCAGTGAGCCAAGCAATGCAAAGAATGACTTGTGGTCATTCATCTCTGCGCATCACGCGAACGATGCGGGCGTCATCTACTGTCTATCGCGTAAAAAAGTGGAAGAGACAGCAGAGTGGTTAGCGAGCAAAGGTCGAACCGCATTGGCGTATCATGCCGGAATGTCGGTTGAAAAGCGCAATGAGCATCAACAACGTTTTCTGCGTGAGGAAGGCGTGATCATCGTCGCGACCATTGCGTTTGGTATGGGCATCGATAAACCCGACGTGCGTTTTGTCGCTCACTTGAGTTTACCGAAAAGCTTGGAGTCCTACTATCAAGAGACGGGGCGCGCGGGCCGAGATGGCGAACCCGCCAATGCTTGGATGGCCTACGGGATGCAAGATATGGTGATGCAGCGCCAGATGGTAGAAAGCTCAGAGGGTAGTGACGCCTATAAACAAGTGCAAATTCAAAAACTGAATGCCCTGCTTGGTTACTGTGAGTTGGTGACGTGCCGCCGGCAAACCCTTCTCGCTTACTTTGATGAGCAGATGAAGGAGCCGTGTGGCCACTGCGACAACTGCCTGACGCCGCCAACCACTTGGGATGGCACAGAGGCGGCTCAAAAGGCGTTGTCGACGGTATACCGATGTGAGCAGCGTTTTGGTGTCACATATCTTATCAATGTCTTGTTGGGCAAGCGCGACGATCGCATTGAACGATTCGGTCACGACAAGGTGTCCACCTTTGGAATTGGCACCGAGCTCAATGCCAATCAATGGAAAGGCGTCTTTCGTCAACTCATCGCTATGAATTACCTACGGGTGGAAGGTGAGTACAACCGTTTAGTGCTCACGCCGCAATGTCGTCCCATCTTAAAAGGCGAGCAGAGTGTCCAGTTGCGAGCACTGCGCAAAGCGAAGTCGAACCAATCGACGAAATCGAGCGCCGCAGAGTCGTTGTCTCCTTCAGATACGGATCAATTTCTTGCTTTGAAAGCCGTACGTGCTCGCTTAGCGAAAGAGCAAAACGTGCCAGCGTATGTCATCTGTCAAGATGTCAGTTTGAAAGCCATGGCCAAAGCTCGGCCCCAAACATTGGATCAGCTTCGTCAGATTTCAGGGTTTGGTGATACCAAAGTGAGTCAATATGGTGAAGCGCTGTTAGGCGTAATGGAAGATAAACCTGTTGAGCTGCGCCGCTTGAACGATACCGAGCAACAGTCGGTTGAGCTCTTTCACCAGATGGCGTCGGTTGCGAGTGTCGCTGCCCACCGTCAACTGGCCGAGACCACGATACAGAGTCACCTCAGCGCCGCCATTGAGAGCGGGGCGTGCCAACTCGAACAATTAGTGGAACTTAGCCCTGATGCGCTCAGCGACATTGAACAGAAAGCGACTGCGCTTAACAGCATCAATGAAAACAAGTTAAAGCCTTTGTTTGAAGCGTTCAATGAACAATACGACTATGGCACGCTGCGCTACGTACTCGGTCATATGAAGCATAAGCTAAGCCAACAAGCCGTTGAGGCTCAGTGAGCTTAGTCTGCTTGCTTATCATCTATCAGCGATTTTAACGTACTGACAGAAGTAGGGATCAGTCCGACTTTTAAGCCAAATGGTTTGAACACCTTGTTGAGAATCTCTGTGTTGTAGCTGCCCCGATCATTCTCTATATCTGAGACTGTTTTTCTTGAGACATCGACAAGTCTTGCGAATACATCCTGTTTGAGTCCCAGTATATTAATGCGTAAACTTTTCAACGCTTGGCCTTGTGTTAGCTCTCCAAGCAATAAGTGTTTGATGATTTTGTTTGCTTCTCTTTTGCGTTCTGCTGCACTGACTGCTTTGGCGTTTTTTGAAGTTTTCGATCTCGTCGGAGTATTAAGTTGCGATCGTTCTTTGGTCGAATGAGTTGCATTCGTCCCAGTCTTGGGCTGATGTTGATTTCGCTTTGCTCTTAGACGAGCAACTGTATCTTGTACGGACTCTTTATTGCTTGGCTGATTCATAGTAGCCCCCATTTAGTGAGCTTTTCTGATATATGATTAAATCCAACGGCTGGCATCTCTAAGATTTGTTCTGGCACTCCTCGTAATGCTAGTCTCTGCTTTAAGTCAATGCATTTACTTGCTGTAACCTCTAGCTCTTGTAATAACACTTCTTTTGGCACGAGATCAGATAAGGTGTCCGCTATTCCTACGAAGTCGTAAGTGCCGCCAACCTCTAGTGGGGCTTTCCATTTTGTTGTTCTTGGAATGCCTTCAGGATCCGCTTTCATTGGTGCGAAGTCGTATACGGGAGCAAGCTTTATGACTCCATCACCTTTTAAGAATGAAGTGTTTCTGCCATGGTTATCACTATTACCAAACAATATGTTGAGCAGATCTCTCTTCACCCACTCAATGACGAAAGCTTGAGTATCAAACCTATACCCTTGGTGTTTAACCATATTGCTTTCAGTCATTTTTTCTATAAGAGTTCGGATTGTTGTTTCGTGATCAAGAGTGACTCCAGCGCCTTTGTTCAAAATGGAATACACAGATTCCATACCAAATCTTTCGATTTGTTGATCAATAACTTGAACATCAAATCGAGGAAGCCACAAGGAAGGGTAGTTTAATCCTTCCTCCAAGCGCATGCCGTCGGTGGAGATCGTTTCAACTCCCATTTCTGCTAGCTCGTGGTAGAAGTAGAACTCAGCTCTTAGAATATTACAGTCGATGGTGCTTCTTGAGCCTCTAGGGTACTTTACTAAGTAATGTAAGTCGTGGTTGCTATTGTCATCTTGGTATGGATCAATCCATATTTTTTCGCTGCCCGATCCATGATCGAAACCGCATCGGAGGACCAGTTTTGGCGCTTCACCTCCAGCCCCTGTTGCACCACCTGCGGCGGCCCCTCTTTGCTGTGCATAGTCGAGGAAATCACCAGCTCGATTTTTAACATCATCAACAGAGAAGTAGAGGTTGTCTGCTACTTCGTAGCGCTCAGGAAGAGAGTCTTTTACTCTTAAGTTACCAATAGGAGACATTGTGCCAAACTTGAGCAAAACATAGTCTTGTTCATTAGAACTAAGGTCGTCAATATCTAGGTGTTTGACCCAGTATCGTCTACTCGCACCACTAGGCATAATATCGTCTAGAAACGTTAACCATCCAGGTTTACCCATGTCATTAAAAAAGAATGAGACAGGGTGGTTTAGTGAAACAGCGTGAAAGTCATCTTTATCGTGATGTTCTAGCGCATAGTCGCTGAGGTAGTTGAGTTCAGTCACTCGGAAATTATGTTGGCTACTTTTAGGGAATGAGATGATACCAATATCTATCCATTCACCTCTGATAAAAGCTTGTACGGTTAGTTCTTCCATTGACAACACCTCTACTTATCAATGAGTAAAACTTTACTCGTAAAGTCGTTTTTTTTCAAGCAGTGAGTAAAATTTTACTCATTAATATGCAGATAGACTATTTATGAGTAAATGATTACTCGTAGAGCGTAAGTCAAAATTATTGATGAGCAGAATGGATTGTTTTAGCTATGAAAGCTGCGATAGGGGCGAGTTAATTGCCAAATACCAGATGAGGATATCTTTAGATAGCGCATTTTTAGTACCAACTTTTAGTACAAGTGGTACACGAACGAAAAATAAAAACAAAAAAAGGCGGTAAGTCAATAACTTACCGCCTTTCCAAACGTTTGGTGGAGCTGGCGTCATCTGAATCTTGTGTTTAAGCATTTGTTTTAATTGGTTTTGTTTGATTTGGTTTTAAGTCTTGGTACATCCTTTGGTACAAAAAGTTGTAGCTAGGAGAAAATTAATGATTTTTGTGGGATGTGATCAGTGCCAAAGTAATGGTGGTAATTAAAAACAGTTGTCTTTGATGACTCGAAGCTACACCATATAAAAGATATGGAACTTGTGTCACTGAAAAGTCGGCATTGGTGCGAGTATTGTTGTCTTTAATCTTTGGCACGTAGATGAGAATCGGGTTAATGGCTGATATCCGCGAACAGAAACTGCTGTACCACATTACAAGTGTTGATAATTTGGCATCAATTCTAGAGCACGGTTTGAAACCGAGAGCTGCTCTCCGTGTTTTTGATGATGTTGCAGACCAGGAGATTTTGGAAGGACGGCAAGTCTTCAATTTGAATCAGTATGTGCCATTTCATTTTTTTGCTGGCTCTCCATTCGATGGAGCTGTCCATATTGGTTATCCTCAAACCGATTTTGTGCTGATCACCGTTCGAAGAGCGCTTGCACGAGCTAGAAGCTGGGTAATTATTCCTAGGCATCCACTGGCTACTGAGGGGGTAGAAGTTCTTGACTATGACCAAGGTATTGAGCGGATCAATTGGGGCGCGATGAATCGCCGAGAGTATCATGATGAGGAATCAAAGAGCGTATGTATGGCAGAGTGCCTGTCTCCCAGGGTTGTTCCTGTCGATTACTTTTTCAAGATTTATGTTTCCAATGAGCGCGTAGCGCAAACTGTTAAAATGTTGCTTCGAGACAAAGGGATTAAGCTTGATGTTGATGTAAATCGTGGGATGTTCTCACGATAGGGCCGTCTATATGGAATGGTGCTTCTTCGGCAGTCGATGAAGCACCATTCAGGCAATTAAACCGCAGCGGTCTTATCCAGCCAGCTTTCATCTTGAAGGCGTCGAAGTGCGGCTTTGATATGTGCTGGCTTCATCCTTGCCTTACGTTCACTCCATGCATGTACTTTCTTAATGACTATATCTGGGTTGACTTCATCTTGTGAGCATTCTTGTGTCGCCACCCAATGAACAGTTGATAGTAGCTCCATACCATAAGGTGATTCAAAACCGTCAACAAGCTTGGTGACATCATCAAAGTGCTGTTTGGTCTCGGGGTGCGTAGACAAGAAAGACTGTGCATCATCTATCGCTCCATCTTTTAATTGAATAGGAGTATCTGGCTTAATAACGCCATCGGCGTATCCCGATATGAAATGTCCTTCCATTCTTTCGAGCACATGACGCAACACATCAGCGTAGGGGCCATATAGGTGTTTTTGAAACTGCACCTTATTCAACTTTTCCCCAGACGCAGTCAAGAAGTAAACCAGCTTTTGAATTTCCAACAACGATAGCTTGTAGTGTAAGCCTGTCGTTAAGTATTCGTTGATTAACCCAATGACAGCAGCTCGACCTATTGTCATTCTTGGCTTTCGAGTGTGGTTGACCATTTGCTCTGCTTGTGGGGCATCTTGAGGTGGATAGATTCGCCATTCAACATCAGGCATGTCAGACAGCGCCGAGTGGATTTCTCGCTCAACGTCAGACCAAGGCAGCCCGCCTAAGCCACTGCCAAGAGCTGGAATGGCAACCGAAGTCAGTTCCAACTTTTGAGCCTCCTGCTTGAGTGCTACTAAGCCCTCACGGATATACTCCAGCTTCGATTTTCCTTTCCAGTGCGCTTTGGTTGGAAAGTTGATGATGTAGTAAGGGGCGCTGATTGACTGAGTCGAAACTGCTAACACTTTGCCCGTAGTCAACTCGTCGTTGTCACATGCAGCTTTGTAAGCTTTGAAGTTTTCAGGGAACGCCTTCTTGAATTGCAAAGCAAGCCCTTTGCCCATAACGCCGACTGTGTTGACGGTGTTAACAATGGCATCTGCTTGATCGTGAAGGATGTTTCCTTTGGCATATGAAATCATGTTGGACTACTCGATTAGTAATACCACTCGGGTTTAACTAAAATCTCAGGTTGATGGTTTGAGTTTGCAATGAGCTTCTTAGCTCTTTCAGCTAATTCTGGCGTTTTTACACCAATCTGTCGAATGCAATTCCACGATACTGAGTTGTGCGCCAAAAACTCAGCTTGCTTCTCTTCCTTGAACTCTTGCCAGTACTTTGCGTGGATTTTTTTGAAGTCGAGTTCATTCAACCTTGAAAAGTCTTCGATCTGTTCAGCAAAGGCTAGGTCAGCATGAATGTCGGTAAAAAAACATTGAGGGTTGCTTGCTGTGATAGTGTCTACATCGCTGATGAGGTGAAGAATCTGCTCCTGCCCGCCATGATAGTCCTCATGGCCTTGATGTATGACATACAGCATCACAGAGCGAGGGCAGAAGTTGAAGGGAACGTACTCACCTATGGTTCCACCAGCTGCCACAGAGACCGGATGCTGTAAGCGACGTTGCTTTATGTGGTTGTACCCTATGTTTTCGTTATCGAGTTGGCGCTGAATACGGTTTGAGTCTGACCACAGGCAACCCTCAGACATGATGCCCGGAAGATTGTTGATATGGGTGATGTGGGAGACCTTTACTACCATCAAACTTGCCTTTGTTTAGGTTGCTAAATTTCCTTGAGTACAGCCATTTAAACTCAATTTTTCGCTGAAATACAACCGTTTTGAGAGGCTTAATTCTACTTAACTCAATGTGCATCCATACACATGCGGTGGTTATTATAGAGCAGTTAGTCAGGTTGTAGTGTTCCAGGGAAAATTTGATCATTTGATACTGAGGTAATTCTCTATATCGATATTTTCAGACCTGTTGGTATCGTTTGGCGACCAACGCTTATACTTTTCAAATTTCTTGCGAATGTGCTTTTGAAGCGGTGTTGGCTGGCGATTGATTTCTGTTTCATGAGACTCTTTCATTGTTCTTTGGCATAGAGCTTGAGAAATCAGGTTGGTACCTACAGCGGCAGTTACGATTGGTATGACCCAAATTACGATAAAGGTAGATGCTTCCCAAAGAGCTTCAAACATCTTTATTTCAGCAAGGGAGTTATAGATGGTGGTTGTTATATCGGTCTCTTGAATGTGTGTGGTGAGTGGCTCAAAGTTAATCTCCTCAAAGAATTTGATAATCGTTAGCAAAAATCCGGAATGAAAGATAAGCCACAATCCCCCCTTGGTTTGAATCTTTTTTCTCAGCTCTTTGGTGGGACGGCTATTTAGAAATAGATAAATTGAATAGATTGCGAACATGCTGTGGAAGAAGAAGAATGCTAAGATGCTTGTAAGCAAGATTGTTATTGCAACGGTCATTATTGATTGTTGAGTCGTCTGTTGAATAGAAAGGTGCGGTTTATACCATGTGTTTTTGGGGAGTCAATGCTAATGAGTAGTATTGACTCTCCAAAAACACATAACCGCATTGCTCCACCAGCGTCATCCCCGTAAAATCTACACCAATATCAATCCGTTTGAGCACGACGCGGTTCACTCACTCGGTTTTGCCCTTATTTGTGTAGGTAGCTCAATGACCCAAAAACTCACCCTCCAACAGCTTGAATCCTTCCTATGGGAAACGGCTGATATCCTTCGTGGCAACATGGATGCCTCTGAATTCAAAGACTATATCTTCGGGATGATGTTCCTTAAGCGCATGTCAGATGCGTTTGAGGAAGAGCGTGAGAAGGTGATTGCGTACTACCTTGAGAAGGGCAAAACACAGGCGCAGGCTGAAGACTTGGCGGATGATGAAGACGAGTACGATAACACCTTCTTTGTGCCGGAGACTGCCCGTTGGTCTGCACTGAAAGACCTTAAGCACAATATCGGTGAAAGCCTTAACAAAGCTACTGAGGCGATTGAAGAGCACAACCCATCGCTGGAAGGGGTATTGGTCACTATCGACTTCAATATCAAGAACAAGCTTTCTGATGCCAAGCTGCGCGATTTGCTGTCGCATTTCAGCCAGCACCGTCTGCGTAATGAAGACTTTGAACGCCCTGATATGCTGGGTACGGCTTACGAGTACCTGATCAAGATGTTTGCCGATAGTGCAGGTAAGAAGGGCGGTGAGTTCTATACCCCAAGTGAAGTGGTACAACTGCTGGTGGCATTGCTTGAGCCGCATGCTGGTATGCGTATCTACGATCCGACAACGGGTTCGGGCGGTATGTTGGTGCAAACCCGTAACTACCTCAAAGAGCATGGCGAGAACCCAGCTAACCTATCGCTGTTCGGGCAGGAGATGAACCTAAATACATGGGCTATCTGTAAGATGAACATGTTCCTGCATGGAGTACAGAGTGCCGATATCCGTAAAGGTGACACCTTGCGCGAGCCTAAGCATACTCAAGGTGGTGAGCTGATGAGCTTTGACCGCGTTATCGCCAACCCGCCGTTCTCACTGAAAAAATGGGGTAAAGAAGAGTGTGATAACGATGGCTTTGGTCGCTTCCCGTATGGCACACCGCCAAAAGATGCGGGTGACTTGGCATTTGTACAGCATATGATTGCCAGTACCAACGCTGAAGGCATGGTGGGTGTGGTCATGCCGCACGGTGTGCTGTTCCGTGGCTCGAGTGAAAAGGCAATTCGCCAAGGTATCTTGGAAGATGATTTGCTAGAAGCGGTCGTCGGTCTGCCATCAGGGATGTTCTATGGCACAGGTATTCCAGCTTGTTTGCTGATCATCAACAAGAACAAACCTGCGGATCGCCGAGGCAAGGTGCTGTTTATCAATGCTGAGCTGGAGTTTGAAGAGGGCAAAAACCAGAACAAACTGCGTGAGCAGGATATCAGCAAGATTGTCGAGACCTTCAATAACTATGTCGATGTGAAGCGTTATGCCAAGGTAGTGAAGTACTCTGAGATCGCTGAGAATGACTTTAACCTTAACATCCGCCGTTATGCCGATACCTCGCCACCAGCGGAGATCTTCGATGTGCGTGCCATTCTGCATGGTGGTGTGCCTGTGCGAGAAGTGCATAACGAATACATTGAAGAAGAGATCCTTGCAGGGTTTGATATCTCGTTGGTGTTCGATAAAACCGACAACGACTACTATGCCTTCAAACCAAGCATTACCAGCAAAGAGCAGATCCGTGAAGTGGCTGGAGAGGCAGAAGCCAAGGTTATCACCCAGCTAGAACGCTGGTGGGATAAGTACCAAGTGTCGCTGCATGAGTTAGATCAGCAAGTAGCAGATGCCGAGCAAGTGATGCAGGGCTATCTGAAGGAGCTGGGTTATGAGTGATTTTGTTCCTGAAGGTTGGGATGAATTAATACTTGGAAATCTTACAAAAGTAATAACTAAAGGCACGACTCCCAAAAAATATACAAGTGAGGGGGTCAATTTTGTAAAAGTTGAGAGTGTATCTGGAAGTGCAACACTTTTATCGTCGAAGTTTGCCTATATAGACAACAATACCCATGAATCTTTTAAACGATCTCAATTGGAAGAGGGTGACATTCTTTTCAGTATAGCGGGTAGCTTGGGGCGTTTAGCTCTGGTTGAGCGTCAACATTTGCCTGCGAACACGAACCAAGCACTAGCTATTATTCGTTTAAAACAGGGTGCAATTAATACTAAGTTCTGTATTCATCAATTGAAGAGCGAAAGCGTCCAATTGGAGTTAGAAAAGCTTCAAACTGTTGGTGCTCAGCCAAACTTGAGCTTGCAACAAATATCAAATATAAGTTTGTCAGTCCCCCCACTCCCAGAACAAAAGAAAATCGCCGCTATCCTCACATCTGTCGATGACGTGATTGAAAAAACACAGGCGCAAATCGACAAGCTCAAAGACCTGAAAACAGGCATGATGCAAGAGCTGCTCACTCGTGGTGTCGGTGTGGATGGTAAACCGCATACGGAGTTTAAAGACTCGCCAGTGGGCAAGATTCCGGAGGGGTGGGATGTTTGCTTACTTGACAAGGTGGCAAAGCGAGGTAGTGGGCATACACCGGATAAGAAAAAACCAGAGTATTGGAATGACGGTATCAAATGGGTTTCACTCACTGATTCATCTAGCTTAGATAAGCTATACATTACAGATACATCTAAAAAGATTAGCCAGCTTGGCATAGAGAACTCGTCTGCCACGTTGCACCCAACAGGTACAGTTGTGATGGCAAGAGACGCAGGTATAGGGAAAAGTGCAATCACAAGAAGCCCTATGGCTGTAAGTCAACACTTTATGGCGTGGGTTTGTGGTGACCGATTGGATAACTACTATCTATATTACTTGCTTCAATACTGGAAGCCTAAATTTGAAGCTATAGCTATGGGGAGTACGATTAAGACCATTGGCTTACCGTATTTCAAGAAGCTTCAAGTCCCATTACCAAAAATGGAAGAGCAGCAACTTATATCAAATTCGTTGAAAAGTGTTGATGGGAAGATATTTGCGCTAGAGCGAAAACATCTGCAATTGACTAATACCAAAAAAGCCCTGATGCAAGACCTCCTAACTGGCAAAGTACGTGTGAAGGTAGACAGCTAATGCTAAAAGCAATTCTTCACGGCAAAGCCGGACGCATAGAGCACAACAAGGATGAATCGGTCAGTTGGTCACAACTGTTCAAAGCCCGTGAAGACCTGCTGACTTCGACTATCTTTGAGCGTTTTGCCTACCTTTCAGATGAGGTTCAGCGCACTTTGCTGAACCACTGGTTTCTAGTGCATCACGGCACCATTCCAGCCAGCTTCGGTGAGTTTATTGATATCACCTATTGGCAACGCTTTAGCCATGAACATGATGAGGGTACAAATCAGGTAGAGCCTGACCTCATTCTTCATTTTGATGTGTGCGACATTATCGTAGAGGTCAAGCCACCAGCGGGCGGCAACCAGTACTTTGGTCAATGGCACAAAGAAATAGAGTCCTTCCTGCAAGCTGAGGAAGATAGTCATAACCCATTGTACTTTTTGGCGATAGGGCGGATCGAGCAAGTAGACGCGGCGCGGTGGGCAAAGCGTCTGCTCTCTAAGCAACAGCAGTTGAAGGGGATTGCGGCATTAAAATGGGATGCCGTTACCACTCAGTTGTTACAACTCGCAGGTGAGCAGTCCGAGTGCGAGCTGTCCAAACAGGATGCCCGTATTATTCAGGATATGCTGGATGGGCTCAGTCTTTATGGTCAACAAACCTCACCGTTTAAATGGGCAGATATGGCCCATTCTAATTTGCCTACCTTGTCACTCAATCACCCGCTACTTAGAACTGAGGTTAACCTAATAACTGAGCAGGAAGACGATTCCAGTACAGATCTGGAAGAACTTACACAAGCCTTCACATCGCTCGACTTACCTCGTTTTCAATCAGCTTTAAAGGAACAATAATGACCACATCAACGGACGATCTTTTTCTCCAAGTGCGTACGGCACATCGCTTATTGGCTGCCTACTACCAACGCCTGCATCCAAAACTTGATGCGCTGGCGACACAAGCGGATGCGACGTTTGATTTTTGGACGCCGCAGTTGTTTGATAAACCCGCCAGAGCGAATCCATTCAAAAAGTGGCAATGGGATTTGCTGCCAGCCGCTGTCACCCGCTATGTGTTTAAACGGGTGGTGGATACAAGCAAAGTAACACAAGGGGACTATACCCTAGAGCTGATTGTCATCAATGACACAGGGATAGTTAAGGAGAAAGGCAAAGGCCAGCCAGATGGGTTAAAGCTGCCGCAAGATGTAGAGAGTGCGCAAAGCCTTTTACGAGTGGGCATCTACCGAGCTTGCGAAGAAAGCAGCAAAGACTATTACACTGAATGGAACAGCCTTGCTTATCCAAACTATGCCGACAGTGATGCTTATCAGCGAGATAAGGGCTTTGTCACCATAGGTTTCGAGGTACCAATTGCACAGCTAATGACAGAGGAGGGTTTCAATGCAGCAAATGAGAAGATTGCTGAATACCTGACGCTAACCGAGCAAGCCGCTTTCTCTCACGCAAAGGAATGTGAGGCATAAATGGCAAACAACGAATTCGATAAAGTAGAAGCCCCCGCCATTGCCCAGTTGGTCAAACAGGGCTGGCGGTACGTGCAGGGCAAAACCCTCGCTCCCGAGCATCCAAATCAAGAGCGCGACTATCTGCGTGAGGTGGTGCTGGTGAAGCGCCTAGAATCTGCGATCAAACGGATTAACCCGTGGATCAGCGATGAGAACCTGCGCAAGGTGATGCGCGAGGTGACTCATCCTAACTTTGCTGCTTTGATGGAGTACAACCATGCTTTCTATCAGATGGTGGTGAACTACCTCTCTGTTGAGCAAGATCTTGGCAAAGGGCGCAAAGGGCAGACGGTTAAACTTATCGACTTCGATAATCCAGATAACAACGAGTTTCTCTGTACCAACCAGTTTAAGGTTGAAGGGGTAAACCAGAAAATCATCCCCGATATTGTCTGCTTTGTGAATGGGCTGCCGCTTGCGGTGATTGAGTGCAAGTCGCCCTATATTTCAGATCCGATGAGCAACGGTATCAATCAACTGCGCCGTTATGCCAACCTGCGCCGCAATGAAGATCATGAAGGGGCAGAGAAGCTGTTTTGGTATAACCAACTGATGGTTTCGACCTGTCGCGATCAGGCTAAGGTGGGCACCATCAGCTCTAGCAGCCAGCACTATGGCGACTGGAAAGATGCTTACCCGTTTACCGAGCAACAGTTAGCACAGCAATCGCTAGAGGATAATGTTCTCTCTTTCCGCTCGGCAGTGGAGTTGCAGCAGCCAGACGATGCCCTAGAGGATGGGCTGTTGCAGGAAGCGCCGCTCGAAGATGCCAGTCTTGCTGATTTGCGCATGGCAGCAGAGCCACCAGCCAGCTATGAGGTACTTACCGAGGTTACCGCCCAGCAACGCCTGTTGGCTGGGATGTTCAGCATCAGCAGTTTTCTCGATATCCTGCAAAACTTCATTCTGTTTGAAACTGACGACGGCAGGATGATCAAAAAGGTTGCCCGTTACCAGCAGTATCGCGCAGTGAATAAGGTGATAGCCCGACTGAAAAGCGGTAGTGACCGCAAGGCTAAATCTGGCGTGGTATGGCATACCCAGGGCAGTGGCAAGTCGCTGACCATGGTGATGCTGGCGGTGAAGATGCGCCGCGACCCCGAGCTCCAACAGTACAAACTGGTGTTTATCACCGACCGTACCCAGCTCGACGAGCAGTTATCCAATACCTTCCGCGATGCCCAAGGCGAAACCGTTTATAACGCAGGCTCGGTGGCTGAGCTGAAAGAGCTGCTGAAAAAAGACAGTTCCGATCTGGTCACGGCCATGGTGCAGAAGTTCTCTGACCTTGAAAAGGAGCAGGAGAAGCAGGCTGTTGGTAGTAAGGTCGCCGAAGGTTTTGCTGATCTCAATCCCAGCGAGAAGATCATAGTATTAGCTGACGAGGCGCATCGCACTCAGTTTGGCGGCTTAGCGATGACCATTAATGCTGCGCTGCCTAATGCACCGAAAATCGGCTTTACTGGCACACCGCTGCTGAAAACCCAGAAGATGGGGCAGGCGTTTGGTGGCTACATTGATGAGTATAAGATTAACCAAGCGGTGGAAGACGGCGCGACGGTTCGTCTGCTGTACGAAGGGCGGGAAGTACGTTCAGAAGTGGCGGGTGAGTCACTCGATAAGCTGTTTGAAGAGTACTTCGGTGATTACAGCGAGGAAGAGCAGCGCGAGATAAAGAAAAAGTACGGTGTAGAGCGCGCCGTGCGTGAAGCGCCAGCCCGTGTGCGCTGGGTTTGTTTGGATCTGCTTAAACACTACAAGGAAACCATCCGACCGGACGGGTTCAAGGCGATGATCGTGGTCGGCAGCCGTCATGTGGCTGCGCTGTTCAAGAAGACGCTGGATGAGCTCGATGCGCCCCCATCCGAGGTGATTATCTCCGGTGATCACAATGATGAGCAATACATCGCGCGCTATACCGACAAAACCCATCACAAGAAGGTGATCAGCAACTTCAAAAAGCCGTTTGGTATCGATGAGCAAGGCACGGCAGAGAAAGACAAGAAGTTCGACAACACTGCCTTTTTGATCGTTAAAGATATGCTGCTGACGGGGTTTGATGCGCCAATCGCACAGGTGATGTATATCGACCGCAAGCTGCAAGACCATACCCTGATGCAGGCGATTGCACGGGTAAACCGTACCTACAAGGGGAAGCGCTGTGGTTACGTGGTGGACTACTACGGGTTGGCTACCCATCTCACTGAAGCCTTAGAGCTGTTCAGTAGTGAGGATGTAGATGGCACCTATCAGAGCCTCAAGGATGAGCTGCCTAAGCTCAAAGCTAAACACACACTGGCGATGTCATTCTTCAAGCAGGTCAAAAGTGATGATATTGATGATTATGTGCTGGCACTGAAAAGTGAAACGGTACGGGCGCAGTTTGATATGGCGTTCAAGCAGTTCGCCAAACAGTTCAACGTGATTCTGCCAGACCCTTCAGTTGCCCCTTATATCCCGGATATGAAGCTGCTGGGTAAAATCCACAACGCGGCAAAAACCAAGTACCGCGACGAAGGGCTGGACATGCGTGATATCGGTGAGAAGGTGCGCCAACTGGTGGATGAGCATATCCTCAGCACAGGGGTAGACCCGAAAATCCCGCCAATTGACCTGCTGGCAGCCAATTTCAAAGAGAGCATTAAGCCTGTCAAATCTGATGAGTCCAAGGCATCGGAGATTGAGAGTGCCATCAAGCACCATATCACCATCAATATCGATGACGATCCGGAGTATTACCGTTCACTGAGTTTGCGCCTGCGCGACATTATTGAGAAGACTCACGGCCAATGGGAGCAACAGCTTGAGTTGCTGCTGGAGATGACCGACGACATCAAAACAGGCCACCAGCAAGCCGCGCAGGATGTTGGGCTGTCTGAAACCGAGTTCGCCTTCTACAACATATTGATGGCTGAGGTAGTGCAGATGAGTGATGGTGACGTGATTGATGAAGCCACACATGAAGCTATCAAACATACGACTCAAACATTGGTGCAGATGCTAGACGAAGCGACTAAGATAATCGACTTTTTCAATAAGCCAGACGAGATAAAGCGGATGAAAAAAGAGATCAAGCGTACCGTGCTCGACCAGCCCTTTGGCGAAAAAGAGTTGGTCGGCGTGCTGCAAGAGCGATTTATGGATTTGGCGAAAACCAAGTTCAGCCATCAAGCGGCAGGTTGTGTGTAATCGATGAGCATCACGACTACATCGACTGAGAAGTTGCCCCTGATAGTGCAGGGCGATGGCTATGAAGTTGTCATAGAGCGTTCCTCACGTCGCAAGACGGTTGCCTTAAAAGTTGATGGCGATGTGGTGACGCTGGTGGCCCCGCGCCAGTTG
Source organism: Vibrio sp. R11-SG3-ISO3-SZ (assembly GCF_059834345.1). Taxonomy (NCBI): domain Bacteria; kingdom Pseudomonadati; phylum Pseudomonadota; class Gammaproteobacteria; order Vibrionales; family Vibrionaceae; genus Vibrio; species Vibrio sp. R11-SG3-ISO3-SZ. Next base: position 30,328 of record NZ_JCBDGX010000079.1, on the reverse strand, counting down.
CCGATAGAGCGAATTGAACAGTTGGTGGCAGACAAGCATGGCTGGATTGTCGAGAAGCTTGCCCATGCGGCTCTCGCTATGCCTGCCAGCAGCAACCAATTCGTATCTGGTGAGGCTTACCCCTACCTTGGGCGCAATTACCGCTTAAAAGTCCTTACAGGCGATTTAGAACCACCAAAGCTGATAAACGGCAGGATTACCGTGGTGGTGCCAGCGTCGAAGCAGCAGAACCACTATATCCGCCGTTTGCTACAAAGCTGGTACAAGCGCACTGCTGAGCGCAAGATCCGCGAGAAAGTACGCCGCTATCGCAAGCTGGTGGGAGTTGAAACAGGCGTGATTCGCATTAAGGATTTCAAAAGTCGCTGGGGCAGTTGCACGCCGTATGGCGATTTGGAGTTCAACTGGGTGATTGTGATGGCTCCCAACCGGGTTGTGGATTACGTAGTGGTGCATGAGCTGTGTCACCTGCTGCATCATGACCATTCGGCGCAGTTCTGGAAGGAAGTTGAGAGGGTAATGCCCGACTACAAAGCGCACCGGGAGTGGCTCAAGCAGCATGGGCATGGGTTGGTTGTTTAGTGCCAAAGTGAGCCCTTTGAAGCTCACTTTGGATTTTTGTTCAATCAGCTAGTGCTGGGTTGAAGTTCATAAAATCAGGCTTATCAAAATATTCTTGGTTGTTGCATCCTTGCAGTGTGCGGTGAACAGCATCTAAAAAGCCCCAAAGTGCCTGTCTGTTGTTGTGTTGGCGGTCGAGAGCTCTGGTGGCCGTCGGTATGCGTTCGAATGCTTGTTCTAGTTTGGCCAATATGTGAGGTATTTCACCATCATAGAATTTTAGGTAAGAGACGTCGTCTCCGTAGACTGAATTGAACTTATCTTTGCAACTAATAGCTGTTAGGCAGTGCTCTATGTGCCTTTTAAGTTCAGCACACTGATCTTCAACCATCCTTTCAATGATGATGCAGCATGACCGTGCCATGAATTGGCAAGAGTTGTTCCCTTCTAGCGCATATTCATTCTTGTAGTGAATGTAGATCTTAGTTATTTCGCTTGTTAATTCTTGGGCTTCAATTAGTAGAATTTTTTTCATAAATCTATTTCCTTATGGTTTAAAATGTGGCACGCGCGGAGTTTGTTCATTTTCTAGAGCAAAGAAGTCCGCAAGTAGGTTATCTCTTTCATGATTGTCTGCTGTGTCGCATGCATTTTGTGGTGACGCTAGGAACATAAAGCAATATGTATCCGAACGGTCCGGTGACTTAATATTGTGCTTCTCCCGCATCTCCTTTTTCGATGTAACAACCCATTGCCCGGCTTCATTGATGAATACGGGAAGTCTGCTCATCTGATCTTTGGTCATCTCGCTTGGGTCGATATTCATGCGGCCTGTCTTGATGGCATTTCGCATCATAATATGGCTATAAGCCCGCTTGTTAATGAAACGGCTTTTAGCATCAGTATTAAATACAGGCTTACCCCAGCGAACCTCTTGCGTATTAATACCCAGCTCTCTTGCGGTCTTTACTGTTGAAAAACCAATACCATCACCATCGATTAGAACGGTGATATTTTGACTTTGGTAGGGTTCTATGACCTTTTGGATCTCATGGGCAAAGTCAATCGGGTCTACGTCCGGGCTCATCTCGATAATTTGGTGAGATTCCACCAGCCTGTGTTCTGGTGAATCTAAGGAGACCTTACAAATATTGATTACGGATTTGTCACGCCCATTACCGACATCACAGGCTGCGACCCACCCCCATTCTCGACCTTCTAGGTCAATGCGAGTTCTGGCTGCTCGTTCACAATCAGTTCGGCTAAGAAGGTATCCCTCCATACTGTCAGGAAAGCGACCAAGTACTTTGATCTGATACTCTGCGGCATCTTCGCCTCCGTAGGACAATAGCTTCTCCCCAATGAACTCAGGTGTCACCAAAGGGGACTCTTCTGAGCTAAGGGTTATGGCATGCCAAATACCATCAGGGTTGTCAGGTGTTTTTACCAGACGATGGTGTGTATCGTAGAAAAAACCAGAGCTGCGAGTTGGCTGACTAAGGAGGCACATATTGTTGTGTGCTTCGGTCAAGGCTGAACTTAGTACCTGCAAAGCTTTGTCTGGAAGCCCGCTGGCTTCATCAACGACAACTAGGTAGGTATGACAGTGCTCACCAGCAAGGGCTTCTTCCTGACCTAAACGGGCTGATTTAGCGATACAACTCCACACGCCTTTGTAACCAACGGCGAAGAATTCGCGTTCATTTAGCTCAAAATAGGAAGCCAGCCATGGAATGGTGTTACAGATAGTTCTGAAATTGACTTTAATATACTTCCAGATGACATTTCGAACCTGTGCAGCGTTGTTTGCTACCACGACGACACGGCTTTCTGGGTGGAGAATAATAAACGCCAATATCATAATGCTCGTCATATCGCTTTTTCCGGTGCCGTGACCACTGGATACTGAAACTCTGGCTCCCTTAACCTGCACAGCCTCAATGATTTTTCGTTGTTGCCATGTTGGTTTTTTCTTAGCAATAACAGCGGCAAAACCTACCCAGTCATGCTGAAATTGCTTTATCAATTCGATGTAGCGAGGATCAGACAATGCTGTTCTAATCTTTGTCATGGCTATCCTGCTTAATTCAAGTCGGTGGCATTCGACGAGTTAAAGAAGCGGTCGGATATTCGTTTCTTCTCTCGCTGAATAGCTTGTTCTCGTTCATTGCGAAGCTGTTCTTCAGATGCGGTCTCCTGCCAATACTCCATTAGCTGCTGCTGTAGTTCCTCTCGACTGTATTGCGCATCATCTATATCGGATGGAGCACTCTTTATCTCTGCTTCAATTTTTTTCATAACATAGATTGGTAGTTGCCCTAGGTTGTTAACCTCAAACTGGTAGGCGACGTCTGATGCGGAACACTCACCTGCGTGAAAGCGTTTGAGCCAACGATTCTTTAACCGTTGTTTTTTGGGATCGAGTTCGGAATTTGATACTAGTGGTGACTCAAGAGCTTTTTGAATTTGAGGCACCAATTTGGAGGCGCGATCAGCACAAGATAGTGCAACGCTGAGTGCTGTGGCCGATTCCCCTTGCTGGTGGAGATCCTGAATAAGTTGCTCTCCCATAACGGCTAGATTTGAAAGCTGACCTTTGAGAATGCCAACTTCAAAGCCGAGATCGTTGTCTATCATTGCAGTAAGCAGATCCGGTGATATTTGCTTCGAATATCCACCGTGAGTCAATGCTGCGGTGTTGTTCTGTTTGAAACGTGAGCGCTTGGTCTTTGGGTCTAGTTCATAATCTTTTCCTTCAACCGCTCTCGATTTTATTGTTATTTTATTTTTCATGGGCGTAATTGCTATTGGGCATGGGGTGGTAAACCCCATGCGGGATTAATTTACTGGTTATTTAAAAGAGAGATGGCTGTGCGCATGAGTTTGATAGCAAGGCTATTATTACTATCATGAAAGTCAGTATTTCGTAGCTGTTCTCTGCGTTGCTCCCGTCGCATAGCTTTTCTAAACGTGCTTGAAGGAATACCTCGGCTCTTAGCAAAAGCAGCCATAGATAGTTCGGGGTATTCAACAGAGGCTAAACGGAACTCAGCAGATAATAGTTTCCAGTTATATTTATTACGCATGCAATTGCCCTCTCGGTTGATTTTTTTTTGCCATGTAGAACTCGGCTGGACATGAGTAGTAATTACCGTCTTGGGCTAGGAATGCGCTGTTCTGAGTCGCTTCATTACTAGGTTTGCTGGGTTTGCCGGATTTATCCTTTAGTATCGTAGTGTTAAGTTTATATAGGTTGCTTGTGGGACCTGAGGATGAGTATCGACGCTTCTTAGTAATCAGTTTAAGCTCTTCAAGCTTTTTTATGGCTCGCTTGATTGCTGACTCACTGAATCCGGTGATCTGTGCAAGTGTTTTTATCGAAGGAAAACACTGAAACTTACCATCAGCAAAAGTACTTAAGTGTACAAGTGTTGCTTTCTCGATACCGGAAAGTCCAAGCGCAATTGCTTCAGTCATTAGGTATCTATTTGTGGCTGAAAATTGAGTCATTTGATATAATTCCTTTACTGTACTGCAATGAGTTTGACGGCTTCGTATGCAGTTAGCTGATAAGGGCCACAGTGATACTTTTGTTGTCACTGTGGCTTTTGTGTATGGCCCTATGAGTATCTAGTTGGTGGCTAGCGGACCCACTAACAAACCAACTAATAAACCAAATAACAGTACTTACATTACTGCTCTGCTTTGAATCCATTCATTGATCTCAGAAAGAAGCCAGCCGACAGAGCTGCCATTAGATGTTAGTTTTCGACGTTTGGGGAATTGACCAAGCTTTTCAAGTTCCCAGGTTCTGACACGTGATAGGCCAGTAAGCAGTTTTCGCTCTGGTTCGCGGATGATGCGGTCTGTAAAGGTGTGTTGAATGTTGACTGTTTCTTTTTGCATGTGGCCTCCGAAGGCGTCTTTTCGTGTTCGGAGGCTATTTTGGTGGTTTGCTTTGATGAGAAAAAGAGTGAAATGCTAGCGTTTTTGTGGTGTTTTTAATTTAGGAAAGAAAACCGCAAATCTCGGAATTGCTAAACTTATCCCGAAGCAATGAAGAGACATCATTATTTAATGGATAATCACACTCAGGTCTTCTACTTAATGAAACGCCTTGCTCTTTACAATAATTTGTAATGATGCTCGTGATTGTACTTAGTGCAAAATGTTTATTAACAGCTTCACCTAATAGTTTTAGGATGACTTTTGCTAGCTCTGTTTTTTTGGGCATCTTGTCTTGGTAGTGATTGTGAACACACTCGACCATGCTCTTAATTAGCGCTCGATCTTTGTTCTTTTTTTCGAGGGTTTTTTGGGCCCCTTTGGATTTCCTAATTGCGTCAATTCTTAACTTAGACGTAGGCTCTAAGTAATCGGTCGTTTCATTATAAGTGCCGATCAATGAGCCAAGGGTTACGCTTTTCTTTACAAGAATTTCTAGCATTGATGGGCTAACTCCAGCCTCTATCAAGTGTTGTTCCACAATCGTAAAGGCTGCCATAGCATCAGAGGTCTCTCTGATGATTTCATTTTTATTCAGTAGTGAAACTTCGGCATAGGTGTTTGTTTCAAAGCTATTACTAGGTAAGTTATTCGCTTGCTCTACTATGTGTTCTAAGAGTTCCTGTCCTTGTGGAATGATGCTTACTTCACCGACTTCATTACCGTATCTGCATCGTACTTTTTTCTCTAGGCTTATCTTGGGACGATTACCTGTGAATGTGTTAGGGAATACTTTTTCTTTGCTCATAAGATTAATGTTTACTGATTGACTACACGTAGGATTCCATTGCTTTTACTTAGACTTAAGTTACCTTGAGCTGAGAGTTCAATATGTTCACTCCACCAGCTCATTAGTGAACGGCGGCGTTCAATGTAATCAGTACGGTTATAAGTTCTACGGACCTCATCTTTATCTAGGTGGGAAAGTGCAGCCTCAATTACGTCGTGGTCGAAACCCTGTTCATTGAGTGTTGTACTTGCGAGTGCACGCAAACCATGCGCTACTAGTTGGCCTGCAAACCCCATTCGTTTTAGAGCTGCATTAGCTGTTTGTTCATTGGCGTGCTGACCAGGTTTACGGTCCGAAGGAAAAATATAAACCCCATTTCCACTGATGGGGCGCATCATTTCTAATAGTGCAAGAGATTGTGGTGTAAGAGGCACTAGGTGCTCGGTTCGTTTTTTCATTCGTTCCGCAGGGATAATCCATAGAGAGCGTTTCATATCAATTTCGTCCCACCGTGCACCTGCTGCTTCTCCTGGACGAGACATCGTGTGTAGTTGCCATTCAATAAGGCAGCGAGTTGTTAGCTTAATGCTCGCTGTTGTAAGTGCTTTCATTAACTCTGGAAGTTGCTCTGGTTTGAGTGTCGGCATGTTTTTCTTTTGCGGGGGCTGGAAGGCCGCATGGATTTTAGCTAGAGGGTTGCTTTCCAGTACTCCAGTATTGACAGCATAGGTCATAATTTCATTGAGTCGCTGGCAAAGGCGTTTAACTGTTTCTAGGCTCCCTTTGGCAGCAATAGGCTTTATCACTTTGATGGCTGTTGTTGCCTTTATGGTATGAATAGGGTGGTTACCCAATGATGGGAAAATGTGAAGTTCTAGCGAGCGCCAAACATCGTCTGCATAGGCAGATGACACTTTTGATTGTTTTACTGGAAACCAGTTTGTAGCGATCGTTCTTAGTGTGTTGGTTTGTGCTTCTTCTTTACGCTTTACAACTTCATCACGATGCTCTTTAGGGTCAATGTCTCTTGCAAGTAGGGCTCGTGCTTCATCTCGTTTTCGCCTTGCATCAGCAAGAGAAATATCAGGGTAGTGCCCCAGAGTCAGGTTGGTGCGTTTACCTGTGAAAGGACGTTGGTATTTGTATAGCCATACTTTGGCGCCAGAAGGGCGAATACTTAGGAGGAGACCGTCACCATCGGAAAGGGTGAATTCTTTCTCTTTAGGTTTTGCTTGCTTTACTTGTGTACTGGTGAGTGGTTTAACTATACGTGGCATCCATTAGTTCCTAATCTTTGGCTCGGAGTTTGTACCAAGGTTTTGTACCAACTTAAGGCTTGGTACAACGTTTAGTACTAAAACTTCCGAATCCCTTAAAACAGAATCGAACTATTATGGACAAAGAAAAGCCCCGAGGCCAGTGGTCTCGGGGCTTCAGATAACGTTATCAAACGTCTTCGTATACGAATTTGGTGGAGCTGGCGGGAGTTGAACCCGCGTCCGAAAATCATTCATCTTTGGTACTACATGCTTAGTCGATCTTTAATTTCGCCACCCACCTGCGAACCGACACGCGAATGAATGACTAACCTGAATTATAATTCGCCGTTCATCTCTCAGGTGGGAGAATCCGGGCTAGCGCGTTTGGGTTTGATCCCTCGTTGGTCCCCGTCTTACGTGCGGAAGCTAGGGCGAGAGAGCTCTCAGCAGGGTATTAAGCTGCTAGTGCGTAGTTTTCGTCGTTTGCGACTATTTTTTTGCGGTTTTTTAACGAGGCCTACCGCACCTCGGCATGCACCTTAGACTGCAAAATTCCCGTCGAATCCTGAATCAGCCCCAAGGTTGTTGGTGCATAGTACCAGATTAGTGATGCCTGTCTAGCACTATGCGTTTAAGTGGTTAAGATTAGCGCAGCGCGCTTTTCATTACTCGAGCTTTTTGACGTTGCCAGTCGCGATCTTTGATGTCATCACGTTTGTCGTGTAGTTTTTTACCTTTTGCTACGCCGATTTTCATTTTGACCCAAGATTTAGACCAGTAGAGAGACAAGGCGATAAGCGTCATGCCTTCACGGTTGATGCGTCCGGTTAAGTTGTCGAGCTCTCGACGGCTCATAAGTAGTTTTCGCACACGAGTAGGGTTCGCCACTACGTGTGTCGATGCCTGATTTAGAGGAGTGATCGTCATTCCACTCACAAAGGCTTCACCGTTACGCATAAATACGTAACTTTCTGAAATATTGGCTTTACCTTGGCGAAGGGCTTTCACTTCCCACCCTTGTAGCTCTAGACCTGCTTCGATCTCATCTTCGATGAAGTATTCGTGGCGAGCCTTTTTATTGAGCGCGATGGTATTGCTACCCGCTTTTTGTTTTGAGTTTTTCTTTGCCATAATACGGTCATTATAAAGAGGGTTGAGTGCTTAGCAAATCCCTTTGTTTGCGCTGAGTGCAAATAAAAGTAAAATTATCGCCAGCTTGATGCCCAAGCTTAGTCGTAAGGAGTCAATATGAAGCAAGTCAGTCGCTCAGCGCTGGTATCTTTTAGCGCAGAGCAGATGTATGAGTTGGTCAATGACGTGGCGAGTTATCCCGAATTTCTTCCAGGCTGTTCCGGTTCTCGAGTGATTGAAGAGAGTCAGGATGCCATGGTGGCTTCGGTCGATGTGTCTAAAGCGGGTATCAGCAAGACATTTACTACCTCAAACACGTTGCGCTTTGGCGAGGCGATCATCATGAATTTGGTCGATGGCCCATTCAAAACCTTGAAAGGGGGGTGGTATTTTACACCGCTGGATGAGCGAGCCTGTAAAGTAGAGCTTAAGTTAGAGTTTGAGTTTTCCAGCAAAATGATTGAGATGGCCTTTGGTAAAATCTTCAATGAGTTGACGAGCAATATGGTCAATGCTTTTACCGCAAGAGCGAAACAGGTGTATAACTGCTATGAGTATTGAGTCTGATATGATCCATGTTGAGGTGGTGTATGCGCTACCCAATGAGCAGCGGGTCTACACTTTGGTGGTCAACAAGTCGATGACGGTTGAGGAAATCATCAAGCAATCTGGCGTTTTGGAACGCTATCCCGATATTGACCTAACAAAAAATAAAGTTGGGGTGTTTAGTCGCAATGTGAAGTTGGATGCGACTGTCCGAGACAAAGATAGAATCGAAATTTATCGACCTTTATTAGCGGACCCGAAAGAGATCCGACGCAAGCGAGCAGAACAAGCCAAAGCGGCCGGAAGCGCAGATCCAGTGACAGGGGGCAGAAAGAACCCGCTTAGGAAAGAACAGGCCTAACCAAAAAACGCTGACATCTTGTCAGCGTTTTACATTTTTACGCGAATAGCGCCTCAACGAATAGGCACTTTATTAATTGATACTTTCAAAAAAATCGTCACTGGCGGTGAAGTCGCCAGTCACATCAACCAGCTGACCATTGCCATTGAAGTTGACCACTAAGTTTTTCTGAATCGAGTCATGGTGGCCTTTTGTGTGATGGTAAATATAGTACCAAGTGTCAGGGTAGCCATTTTCAACCAACATCGGTGAGCCCATTACATAACGTACTTGCTCTTTGGTCATACCGAATTTAAGTTTTTCTACCGCTTCTTGCTCAACATAGTTGCCCTGGTTGATGTCAATGCGATACACCAGCTTCTCTAATAATGAACAGCCAGTCAGGGTTGTGATCGCGAGTGGTAATGCGATAAGCCACTTAGTTAGTTGCATACGAGTATTCTTACTGCAGAGGGTTCTAAAACTGAGCCGATAATAAACAAGCTTGCTTGTAATGTAAAAAGCTCATCGGCATTTGAACTGTTTCAGACCATGATTTTTGAATTAGGTTGCAAATTCGAGCCAAAATTCCTGAGCTAGGGAACTTTGGCTACCAAACCTGAGCGGGATCTATTGTTGAGTCACCCTAAGCGGCGACTAGGAGCTCTTTTGCATTGGCTAAGGTTGAGTCGGTAATTTCACTTCCACCTAACAAGCGGGCAAGCTCGCTAATGCGCTGATTGCGATCGAGAACACGCATTTGTGTCTCCGTTTTACCTGCTTTAGTGTTTTTGGCAACAAACAGTTGCTGGTGACCACATCCGGCAACCTGCGGTAAGTGAGTCACACAGAGAACCTGGGTAGATTCGCCTAATTTTCGCAGCATTTTACCGACTACAGCGGCGGTTGGCCCACTGATACCGACATCCACTTCATCAAAAATGAGGCTTGGTGTGTCGACTTTCTGCGCGGTAATGACTTGAATGGCTAGGGAAATGCGTGAAAGTTCCCCTCCAGATGCCACTTTGGCAATCGGTTGAAGTGGTTGGCCGGGGTTCGTTGAGACTAAGAAGCATACTTGGTCGAGGCCAAGTGGAGACGGATGCGCCGTATCACTGACCACATCGATACAAAACTTCGCTTTTTCCATACTCAACTCGTGCATGCTGGCTGAAATCAGCTTGTTGAGCTCTTTGGCGTATCGTGAACGTGATTTACTCAGTTTTTCTGCGTGCTCGACAAAAGTTGCAAAAGTCTGGCTCACCTCATTTTCCAGTTGCTCGAGTTTTTCATCGGAGCAGTCTAGCGCGTCGATTTGTGCCAACAACTCTTGGTGATGTTGATATAAAGCTTCTGGCATCACATGGTGTTTACGTGCGATAGACATCACTTTGGAGAATCGCTCTTCTACATAAGCCATGCGCGCAGGGTCAACGTCAATATTATCGAGGTAGTTGCGAAGCTCATTGTTGGCTTCTTCAATCTGAATCAGGGCTTCCGCCAGCATATTAGGCAGTGCAGCCAACGTATCGTCGAGTTCTGCAAGTTGAATCAAGGACTGACTGGCTGATTGGAGAATACCAAGCGCATTAACTTCTTCACCTTCGTAAATAAGCTCAATGGCTTGTTGGCAGGTGGTGGCGAGCTCTCCGCTGTTGGAGAGGCGTTTGTGTTCTTGTTCGAGCTCTTCATATTCTTCCTCCCCTAGAGAGAGTTCGTTTAACTCTTTAATTTGGTACTCAAGTAACTGTTTTTGCGCAAGGTTAGCTGCGCTATTTTCTTTAAGTTGCTTGAAATGAATGTCCGCCTGACGCCAGAGTTGGTAAGCATTATGAGTGCTTTTGAGCAAGTGTATATGCCCAGCGTACTGATCGAGCATGGCGAGTTGGTGCTCAGGTTTCATCAATTGATGATGCGCGTGTTGGCCATGAATATTGATCAGCAGTTGTCCGAGCGACTTGAGCTGAGAGAGAGGGACTGGGCTACCATTAATGAAGGCTCGTGAGCGGCCTTCTTTGCTAATGATACGACGCAAAATGCAGTCGCTCCCATCGAGCAGGTCGTTATCTTCTAGCCATCGTGTTGCGTGAATATTGTTTTCTAGTGAGAACGCGGCACTGACTTCCGTTTTATCTTCACCTTGGCGAACCATGCTGGCTTCCGCTCTGCCACCAAGGCATAAGCCGAGCGCATCGATCGCAATGGACTTGCCTGCGCCCGTTTCACCTGTGATGGTTGTCATTCCTTTAGAGAGTTCAAGTTGTAGAGATTTTACAATCGCAAAATTATTCACACTTAGATGAGCCAGCATTTTTAGCACCTGTTTAAATGAACAATACTGTATAAGAAAACAGTATATACTGTTTCTTTATACAGTAAAGATGGTGGCAACAAATTTTGTGAGGGCGATTAAAAAAGGTTGATGTGTGTACATCAACCTTTCAAGTGTTCATCTCTATTTAGGGCCGCTTGTTAGAAAAGCTTGCTGGACCAGCCCAGTTTGTTTCTCAGCACATGATAGTAGCTGTATTCCGTTGGGTGGATAAGCTTCAGGACGTTCGGGCTTTGATAAATATGGATTTCATCCCCCGGTGAGACGGGCAACGATACTTGGCCATCACAACTGACTTCCTGTGTGCCTCGGTTATCAGGCGACACCAGTAGCTTGATACGCCGTTTTCCGTCAACGACCAAAGGTCGACTCGACAAGGTATGGGGAAACATAGGGACAAGCGAGATAGCGTTGAGACTAGGCGACAGAATTGGTCCGCCCCCAGAGAGCGAATAAGCCGTAGAGCCGGTCGGCGTTGAGACTATGATGCCATCCGCACGCAGAGAAAACGCGAAGCTATTATCGATATAAACCTCGAATTCAATCATGTGCGCAATTTGCCCGGGGTGAAGTACCGCTTCGTTTAGCGCAGCGTTGTGGCTTTTAACTTGGCCATGACGATGGACTTCCGCTTCAAGTAAAAAGCGCTCTTCTTCAATGTAGTCTCCCGCTAGCACGGTTTTCAGCGCCGCTTGAAAGTCTTCGGGATTTAAGTCCGTCAAAAAGCCAAGATTTCCTCGGTTCACACCAATGACGCGCACGTCAAAGCGCGACAGCACACGAGCGGCGCCTAGCATGTTGCCGTCACCACCAACGACAATCGCCAAGTCTGCGACGTTGCCCAGCCGAATCAAACTGGCGAAATCTTGTTGCGGTAGGTCATCTAAGATTTCGCTGAGGCGATCATCGATAAGAACCTGATAACCTTCTGATTTTAACCAAGTGTACAGTTCTCGGTGCGTTTGGATAGCCTGCTGATCTCTGGGCTTACCAATGATAGCGATCACTTCAAAAGGTTTTTTCATAAGTTTTCCGCGCTAAATAGGCTTGAATCGACAATCTACATCCCCATAATAATGGCAAGTTAGCTAATTGTGCGAATTTTTTGTATTTGGTGGTGGCAAACTGAGCCGTTAAGTACAAAGAACATTGAATTCTGGAGAGACCATGAGCAACGAAGAAAACAAGATTAAAGAAGAAGAGCTTGATCAAATCATCGAAGAAGCGGAAAAAGCCGAAGCGGCAGCACAAGAAGTGGAAGCTGAGCTTGAAGAGATGGGTGATGAAAAAGACGCGAAGATTGCTCAACTAGAAGCGGCGCTACTGACAAGCGAAGCGAAAATTCAAGAACAGCAAGACGGTGTATTGCGTGCGAAAGCAGAAGTCGAAAACATGCGTCGCCGTACGGAAACCGAGATCGACAAAGCACGTAAATACGCATTGAATAAGTTTGCTGAAGAGCTGTTACCGGTGATTGATAACCTAGAGCGTGCGATTCAAGCGGCAGACGGTGAGAATGAAGCAGTCAAGCCGATTCTTGAAGGTGTTGAACTGACGCACAAAACGTTTGTCGATACCGTGTCTAAGTTTGGTTTGAAAGAGATCAACCCAGAAGGTGAAGCGTTCAACCCTGAGCAGCACCAAGCGATGTCCATTCAGGAAAGCCCTGATCATGAATCGAACACGGTGATGTTTGTGATGCAAAAAGGGTATGAGTTGAACGGACGCGTGATTCGTCCTGCCATGGTGATGGTAGCGAAGTAAACCGAAATAATCGCGACATTATGCGCGATAGAGTAGCGAGCAAAGCGAGGCTTCGGCCTCGCTTTGTTGTTTCTAAACAAAAATTACGATTTTTTTCATTTTGTCCCTTGAAAAGGTAATTCCAGACCTTATCTAAGGGGCATAGAGAAGCAAACATGATTATTTTTGTTTGTGAGCAAGGGTTGAAACCCGATTCTCCATCCCCACATAGGGGATATAGCACAACGAAAATAGAATTTATTCGGAGATAGCCTGATGGGTAAAATCATTGGTATTGACTTAGGTACTACTAACTCTTGTGTTGCTGTATTAGACGGCGACAAACCACGCGTGATTGAAAACGCAGAAGGTGAACGCACTACTGCATCGGTAATTGCTTACACAGACGGCGAGACATTGGTTGGTCAGCCTGCGAAACGTCAAGCAGTTACTAACCCTGAAAACACGCTATTTGCAATCAAGCGCTTGATCGGTCGTCGTTTTGAAGACGAAGAAGTTCAGCGCGACATCGAAATCATGCCATACAAGATTGTTAAGGCTGATAACGGTGACGCTTGGGTTGAAGTGAAAGGCCAACAAATGGCAGCACCTCAAGTTTCTGCTGAAGTTCTGAAGAAAATGAAGAAAACAGCGGAAGACTTCCTAGGTGAAGAAGTAACAGGTGCGGTCATCACTGTACCGGCTTACTTTAACGATGCTCAGCGTCAAGCAACCAAAGATGCAGGTCGCATCGCAGGTCTAGAAGTAAAACGTATCATCAACGAACCGACAGCGGCTGCGTTGGCATACGGTCTAGACAAGAAAGGCGGCGATCGCACTATCGCGGTTTATGACTTAGGTGGTGGTACGTTCGATATCTCTATCATCGAAATCGATGAAGTTGAAGGTGAGAAAACGTTCGAAGTTCTTGCAACCAACGGTGATACTCACCTAGGTGGTGAAGACTTTGATAACCGCCTTATCAACTACCTCGTTGAAGAGTTCAAGAAAGAGCAAGGCATCGATCTTAAGAAAGATCCTCTAGCGATGCAGCGTGTGAAAGAAGCGGCAGAAAAAGCGAAGATCGAGCTTTCTTCGACTTCTCAAACTGACGTAAACCTACCATACGTGACAGCGGATGCGACGGGTCCTAAGCACATGAATGTGAAAGTGACGCGTGCGAAACTAGAATCTCTAGTTGAAGACCTTGTTCAACGTTCACTTGAGCCACTAAAAGTCGCACTAGCGGATGCGGATCTTTCAGTGAATGAAATCACTGACGTTATCCTAGTCGGTGGTCAGACTCGTATGCCTATGGTTCAGAAGAAAGTTGCAGAGTTCTTCGGTAAAGAAGCGCGTAAAGACGTAAACCCTGACGAAGCCGTAGCTATGGGTGCTGCTGTTCAAGGTGGCGTACTTGCGGGTGACGTGAAAGACGTACTGCTACTTGACGTTACACCTCTGTCTCTAGGTATTGAGACAATGGGGGGCGTAATGACTAAGTTGGTTGAGAAGAACACCACTATCCCAACCAAAGCGAACCAAGTTTTCTCGACAGCGGAAGACAACCAGAACGCGGTAACCATCCACGTTCTTCAAGGTGAGCGTAAGCAAGCGATGTACAACAAGTCTCTAGGTCAATTTAACCTAGAAGGCATTCAGCCTGCGCCACGTGGCATGCCACAAATCGAAGTGACTTTCGACCTTGATGCGGACGGTATTCTACACGTGTCAGCGAAAGACAAGCAGACTGGCAAAGAGCAGAAGATCACTATCCAAGCGTCTGGTGGTCTAAGCGATGAAGACATCGAGAAAATGGTTCAAGAAGCAGAAGCGAACAAAGAAGCGGACAAGAAGTTCGAAGAGCTAGCGACTGCACGTAACCAAGCGGACCAAATGATTCACGGTACTCGTAAGCAAGTAGAAGAAGCGGGTGATGCGCTTCCAGCTGACGAGAAAGAGAAGATTGAAGCCGCGATTTCTGAGCTAGAAACAGCACGTAAAGGCGAAGACAAAGAAGCGATCGACGCGAAAGTTCAAGCACTGATGACTGCGGCTCAGAAACTGATGGAAATCGCTCAGCAGCAAGCTCAAGCGCAAGCACAAGGTGGCGAGCAAGCAAGCAGCGACGCTCAAGACGATGTGGTTGACGCAGAGTTCGAAGAAGTCAAAGACGACAAGAAGTAATTCTTGATTCGGACTTAACTTAACTATGATGCGGGCGTTTGAGGAGACTCTTACGCCCGTATGTTTGTACATTATGTCCATCTAACTAAAAGTGTCTTTTTGGTGTGGGATCGCTAAAATCCAGAGCCATTAGTTAGGTAGATATAACACCAAGCGGTGTTGACCGTTTGCAGTAATAAATTTGGTGACGAGAAACATGTCAAAACGTGATTTTTACGAAGTATTAGGCGTAAGCCGCGATGCATCAGAGCGTGATATCAAAAAGGCGTACAAACGCCTAGCGATGAAATTCCACCCAGACCGTAATCAGGGTGATGACAGCGCTGCAGATAAGTTTAAAGAAGTAAAAGAAGCGTACGAAGTTCTGCTCGATCCACAGAAGAAAGCCGCTTATGACCAGTACGGCCATGCAGCCTTTGAACAAGGCGGTATGGGAGGCGGCGGCTTCGGTGGCGGTAGTGCCGATTTCGGTGACATCTTTGGCGACGTGTTTGGTGACATCTTTGGTGGCGGTCGTCGTGGCGGCGGTCAAGCTCGCGCTCAGCGTGGCGCTGATTTACGCTACAACATGGAATTGACGCTTGAAGAAGCCGTACGTGGTGTGTCGAAAGAAATTGAAGTTCCTACGTTAGTCCATTGTGACAGCTGTGAAGGAAGCGGCGCGAAGAAAGGCACATCACCTGAAACATGTGGTACTTGTCATGGTCATGGCCAAGTTCAGATGCGCCAAGGTTTCTTTGCGGTTCAACAAACCTGTCCGACCTGTCACGGTAAAGGCAAAATCATTAAAGACCCATGTAATGTGTGTCATGGTCAAGGTCGTAAACAGAAAAGCAAAACCCTTAACGTTAAGATCCCAGCCGGTGTGGATACTGGCGATCGCATTCGTCTTTCAGGTGAAGGTGAAGCGGGAGAGATGGGCGCACCAGCGGGCGACTTGTATGTACAAGTACACGTGAAAGAACACCACATCTTTGAGCGTGATGGTAATAACCTCTACTGTGAAGTGCCTGTGAGCTTTGCTATGGCAGCGCTCGGTGGTGAGGTGGAAGTCCCAACATTGGACGGCCGAGTGAACCTTAAAGTGCCAACGGAGACGCAAACTGGTCGTATGTTCCGTATGCGCGGCAAAGGCGTAAAAGGTGTTCGTGGTGGTGGTATTGGCGATTTGATTGTCAAGCTTGTGGTAGAGACGCCAGTGAACCTCAGTGCCCGTCAAAAAGAGCTACTTAAAGAGTTTGAAGAGTCTTGCGGTGGTGAAGCGGCGACCAAGCACAAGCCGAAATCAGAAGGCTTTTTCAATGGTGTGAAGAAGTTTTTCGATGACTTGACCAGCTAACGCACAAGCTGAATTCAAAGCGGTAACACAGCAAAAAAGGTAGGAAACCGAAGGGTTATCCTACCTTTTTTAGAATGTGCAAGCGAAGGTGTTACAAAAACATCAGTAACGTTAGCGCAACACCGACACTCAGCCAGTTCAACTGGTTTAATGACATAGTCTTATCCGAATGTAACGCTGTAATAATGAATTTTTATGTGGCCAAACCCAAAACGATGGGAGTTCGTCAGTGGCGCGAAGGCAACGATTTAAATCTTACAGTCTCAATATTACGATTAAATTACATACAGACGATTTTTTATGCAGCCTTGCTCAATAGTCGATCCAAGGCTCGGCTCGATAGTAGACGTTTTAGCCACCAAAGCACTCGCGTTGGCGTGGTAATTCTGTAGCGGATTTTGGGTTTGTCGGACTCCAAAGCATGAACCACAGGCGCAATGCAGGCAGAGGCGGGAAGAACAAAGCGGTTGCTTGAAGTTTCGTTGCCAAGTCTTGCTAATTGTTGCTCATAGTGCGCACGATGCGCGCTCTCTTCCACCTTGATCCAGCGTTGAAATGCCACCAAGGCGTTGGCGCGAAACTGCGTCTCTATGGGACCTGGTTCGATGAGGCTGATGTGAATGTTGGTGTCGGCCAGTTCAAGTCTGAGTGTGTCTGTCCAGCCCTCAAGAGCAAACTTGGAGGCGTTGTATGCACCGCGATATTTCATCGCTGCAAAGCCAAGTACCGAGCTGTTTTGTACGATTCGCCCAGCGCCTTGCGCTCTCATTATCGGTAGAGCCAAAGAAACAAGATGATGCCAGCCAAAAAAATTGCTTTCAAACTGGGCGCGCAGGGCTTCTGTCGGGAGATCTTCCAATGCCCCAGGTTGACCGTAGGCCCCATTATTAAACAGAGCATCAAGTCGGCCGTTGCTTAATGCTAAGGCTTCATGAAAGCCTGCTTCGATACTTTGTGGATCAGAGAGATCCAGTTGCACCGACAACAACCCCTCTTGTTTTAATCGCTCGACGTCTTGTGCTTGGCGACAAGACGCGATGACTTGGTATCCTCGCTGATGAAGGGCGTGGGCAACTGTATAGCCTATGCCGCTCGAGCAGCCTGTAATCAAAATGTATTGAGTCATGTTTGTGGTATTTATGATCCGTTGTTAGCGCCCTACGGGCTGCAAAAGGTGCTTGAGGGCGGGCTCAAGACGTGAGTATTGGAAAGTGAAGCCCAGTTCGGTGAGCTTTTTGGGTTTCGCGCGGATGCTATCAAACAGCAAGGTCGCACTCTCGCCCATCACCAGTTTCATTGCCCATGCCGGTGTAAAAAGCACATGCGGCCGTCGCAGGCAACGAGCCAGCGTCTGACTAAACAGAGTATTGGTGACAGGGTGAGGCGCAGTGAAGTTGAACACGCCTTGGGCATGTTCGGTATCCAACAAGTAGACAATGGCACGCACCATATCCATCAGGTGTATCCAAGGCATATACTGCTTGCCAGTACCTATTGGGCCGCCTAATCCGAGGCGATAGGGGGGCAGCATTTTCTTTAGTGCCCCACCATCAGGACCAAGTACAATACCTGTTCTCATCAAACACACTCGCGTGTGCTGAGATTGTGCGCGCAGAGCAATCTGTTCCCAACGTGCACAGACTTGATGAGCGAAATCGTCATTGCTTTGCACTTGCAGACTTTCGTCAAACGGATGCGCTTGTTGGTCACCGTAGTATCCCACCGCAGAGCCACTGAGAAATACCGAGGGCGGCGCGGTGCTTGCGTGAATCAAGGCGACCAACTGCTCTGTCAGTTGCCAGCGACTTTCACAAATTAAGGATTTTTGGGTGTCAGTCCAGCGTTTGTCGGCAATGGGCTCTCCGGCTAAATTGATGACGGCGTCGAAGGGATTGAGATCATGAAAGTCGTCCAAACTGTCGATGAAGGAGAGATTGCCTTGTTTTAGGTGGGCGAGGACTTGCCGAGCGCGCGAGGGAGATCGGGTCAATACTGTCACTTCATGAGTGGTCAACTGCTTAAGCAGCTCTCTGCCAATAAACCCGGTTCCTCCGGTGAGCAAAATTTTCATTGCTGTCCCTTCTTTTTGATTTCTCGAATCATTATAGCGATCTCAAGCATAAATAGATCGCTCTTCACTCGGTTTGACCGCATCTTTGCTTATTGGCTCACTCGCCAACTCACAAAATGAAACATTCGTGCGTTCTATCGTGAGAGATGCCAGATTTATCACACTTAAGGATGAATTCCTTTGCCATGATAAATAGTGTGGATTTCCTCGCAGCGGAGAGAGTATGGAAGCAATAAGGGCACTATTTCGTTCTTTAATGGGCAGCTTACGTGACTTACTGCCCATCATCGCTGTAATTGCTTTTTTCCAATTGGTCGTTTTGCAAGAGCCACTTCCCAACCTCCCTTCAATCGTATTTGGACTCGTGTTGGTGGTACTTGGGCTGAGTTTTTTTATTTTTGGCTTAGAGATGGGGCTGTTTCCCATCGGTGAATCCATGGCGCAAGCGTTCGCGCGCAAAGGGAGTGTCTTTTGGTTGCTGCTGTTTTCTTTCTGTTTAGGATTTGGGACCACCGTTGCTGAGCCTGCTCTGACGGCTGTTGCTTCAGAAGCCGCACAAGTAGCGGCGCAAGGAGGGATGATTGCCGACAGGCCGGAGGCGATGGATGATTACGCCAATGGCTTGCGCTACACCGTCGCCCTCTCGGTGGGCTTTGCGATCATGTTGGGTGTGCTGAGAATTTTAAAAGGTTGGCCCATTCAATATCTGATCATTGGTGGCTACATTGGTGTAGTGGTACTGACGATGTTTGCGCCGGAGAGCATCATTGGCGTCGCTTACGACTCCGGCGGTGTTACGACCTCCACCATTACGGTTCCTCTCGTCACGGCACTAGGGGTTGGGCTTGCAAGTGCGATCAAAGGACGTAACCCCATGATCGATGGGTTTGGCTTGATTGCGTTTGCCTCATTGCTGCCGATGATGTTCGTCATGGTATACGGCATGGTGGTGGCATGATGGAATGGCAACACTTTTTTCATACTCTGCTTGGTACCATCACCGATGTGGTGC
Source organism: Vibrio sp. R11-SG3-ISO3-SZ (assembly GCF_059834345.1). Classification (NCBI taxonomy): domain Bacteria; kingdom Pseudomonadati; phylum Pseudomonadota; class Gammaproteobacteria; order Vibrionales; family Vibrionaceae; genus Vibrio; species Vibrio sp. R11-SG3-ISO3-SZ. Next base: position 11,072 of record NZ_JCBDGX010000079.1, on the reverse strand, counting down.
CGATTGCGACCATTATTTTCGGATTCCAGTTTGCCGTGTTACGACGCCCGGTCACCAACCTTGCTAAGGTATTGCTCGGTTTTGTCTATGTCATTCTCGGCTTATCTCTGTTTCTTATTGGTTTGGAGCTTGCGTTGTTTCCGCTGGGCGAGACGATGGCCACTCAGTTAACGGCGCCCAGCTTTATCGATCAGTTTCGAGATAACCTCACCGCACCACTAGAGTGGTTTGACTACTATTGGGTCTACTTGTTTGCCTTTTTTATCGGCTTTAGTACCACTATTGCAGAGCCGTCACTGATCGCCGTTGCCATCAAAGCCAATCAAGTCTCGGCGGGTAGTATCAGTGTCAATGGGTTGCGTATCGCAGTGGCGCTTGGGGTTGCGTTTGGTATCTCGCTTGGCAGCTACCGCATTGTGGTTGGCGATCCTATCCACTACTACATCATCGTTGGTTACATTGTGGTGGTGATTCAAACCTTTTACGCCCCTAAGCTGATTATCCCATTGGCTTACGACTCCGGCGGTGTGACGACCTCTACGGTCACCGTACCTTTGGTGGCCGCGCTTGGTCTAGGGCTTGCTTCTACCGTACCGGGCCGAAACCCAATGATCGATGGCTTTGGCCTTATCGCCTTTGCCAGCTTATTCCCCATTATTTCAGTCATGGGCTATGCACAAATGACAGATTGGCTGAATAAACGCGCCAATCAGGAGGATGAAACTAATGCGCTTTAAACTCATTATTGCGTTTGTCGAAGACAGCAAAACCGACGTGGTGCTTGATGCGGCGCGAACTGCGGGCGCTACGGGGGCCACGGTTATTAACAATGCCCGTGGCGAAGGATTAAAACAGAAGAAAACCTTTTTTGGTCTGACGCTCGATGTGCAAAAGGATGTGCTGTTGTTTGTGGTCGAGGAGCACTTATCGCGACACATACTGGAGACGATCAACGAGGTTGGAGAGTTTGATCAAACCTCTGGACAAGGCATCGCGATTCAAATTGATATTGAAGATGCGGTGGGGGTCGCCCACCAAGTAGAAACATTGACCAAAGTGGTGGAGGATGAGTTATGAATAGTCATGATAGAGTGCAAGTGCGGGATGTGATGGCCAATACTTATGTCATCATTGATGGCTTAACGACCGTCAAAGAGGGAATCCAGCTTGCGCGCCAACACCAAGTCAAAGCGTTGGTGGTTGATAAGCGGCATGAAGGGGATGAGTACGGCATTGTGCTGATGAACGACATCGCGAAAAAAGTGTTGGCGCAGAATCGCTCGGCAGAGCGGACGAACATCTATGAAATTATGACCAAGCCTGCACTCTCCGTCAGCCCTGATATGAATGTGAAATATTGCGCGCGCCTCTTTGAGCGTTTTGGTATCAGCCGAGCCCCTGTGATCGAGCATGGCCAGATTATTGGGATGGTCAGTTACAACAACATTGTGATTAACGGCATGCTCAATGATGACGATGTGTAGCTCAGTGCGTACAATAGCCTTATTTACGTTAAGGGTAAGCATTAGGTGACTATTTTTATCGCGTCAGACATACACGGCAGCCTTCCTGCCACCGAAGCACTGTTATCAGCCTTTTCAGCATCGGGTGCTAAGACTTTGGTGCTGCTTGGGGACATACTGAATCACGGACCAAGAAACCCGATTCCTGAGGGGTACAACCCGGCTGAGGTTGCCAGTCGGCTCAATGAGTTTGCCGCGCAGATCATTGCCGTGCGTGGCAACTGCGACAGTGAAGTGGATCAGATGTTGCTCGATTTCCCTATTATGGCCGATTACGCCTGGCTGGTCTTGGAGTCGGGCACTCGACTGTTTTTAACCCACGGTCATCTGTACAACGCGGACAAGCGTCCAGCTCTAAGCCCCAATGATGTGCTGGTTCATGGTCATACTCACATCCCAGTGGCGCAGCGAGATGGTGAACACTTCGTCTTTAACCCAGGTTCGGTGACCTTCCCTCGTAACGGTTTTTCGCCTAGCTACGGACTTTATGACGATGGCGAGCTGAAAACCGTCACTTTTGACGATGAGTGCATCGTGAGCTGTCAGCTTTAAACACGGAATATGTGAGAATAAGGCTAGTACACCTTTTTGGGCTACTTGGTATCACTGTGGCCCAAATCTCTTTGTGGATCAATGATGTCGCGCACTCGTTGTTTCAACACTTTTGCTTCTGGGAAGCCACTATCGCGCTTTCTTTCCCACACCATCACGCCATTGCAGTGAATTTCAAATCGGCCACCGGTGTCTGGGTGTAACGACATCGTATCGATCTCTTCACTAAAGGTGTGCAGTAGCTCCTGGCTGAGCCAAGTGGCACGCAGCATCCAATTACATTGGCGACAGTAGTAAATATCAATGTGTGCTTTTAGCATATGTTCTCCACAAAGAAGGGAGCCGAAGCTCCCTAGAGGTATTAATTGGTGAACAGCACCGTCGAGCCGTGGCTGAGGCTGGTCAGAAGCAAGGTCTTCTCATTGACAATATCTATGCGGCGGCTTTGCTGAGCATCCATCCTGAAGATCTGTGTGATAAGCTCTAACTGCTGCTCGGAAAAGTCTCGCGTTTGCGCAGACGAGACATCTTTGAACTCACTTGGAGTGATCAGCAAGTAATTATCACTGATGTCCCACTTACCGCTTTCCGAGATATTGATGATGCTTTCTAGTGAGTCGGTATCTGGAAAAAGGCGGACGGTAGAGACGCGGATGTAAGTGTTATTAGGTAAATATTTAACGTTTGAAACCACGTCCACTTTACGCAAAGGACCGATATCTTGTTCATGGCGCATTTGGTCAATTAGGGTGACCATTTTCGATTGCCATTCACTTGAGGTGAGGATTTTCTCAATTTTGATATCACTGCCCCAGTGGAGCCAACTACTTAACGCAGCAGAGATAATGGCGAGGCCAGCGGCGATTCTATGATTCATGGGTAACTCCTACTGGCATACTCGAGAGAGATCGTCTTGCTCGGCAACAATGCGCAAGGTGATGTTTTCACCTGATTGTTGAAGAGAGTGAATGTAGTTCAAGACTAACTGATTGTTTTGACCACCCGTAGCGATCACCTCTACAGGCGCTAAATCCCCTTGGCGTGTTTCGTTGTAGCGTTTGACGCACTGCTCGATAGAGGGCATCCACACGCTTAAATCTGGGTGGTTCAGCGGCGTTCTCACCGGTGTGCTATCGACCACTGTCAGCTCACGAAACTGCGTTTGCGCCGGTTTTGCTAGCAGGATGGCAAGGATAGGCAGCATGACGGTAATGACAAGCAATACCATCATCAAGGGCTTGTTGTTGGTTTTAGGTTTCTTGGTGTCCACCGTGCCGGCAGTGGTGTCAACGGTCTGGGACAATGACGCTGTTACATTCTCGTTGGTGTCGAACCCTGAAACGTTAGTATCTTGGCTGTCGTCCATCTCGTCGAGATCGTCACTGGTGACTTGAGGCAACGCTCTTTCAACCGGACAGATCAACTGGTAGCCGCGTTTAGGCACAGTTTTAACGTATTGAGGCGACTTGGTGGAGTCTTGCAATAGCTTTCTTAGTGTAGAAATGGCTTGAGTAAGGCTAGAGTCGTCAACTTCAAACCCTTGCTCTCGCCAGACGAAATCGTGCAGCTCGTTGCGGGAGACAACTTCATTGGGTTTTTCTGCCAATAAAAGGAGAATGCGACTTTCATTGCTGCCCAGACGAATCACCTCGTTGTCACTCTCTGTATCGGTCAGAGAGTTGGTGTTTGGGTCAAACGTGAAGCGGTTCGCGAGGTTGAACTTAGTACCTATGTTGCTCATTGAGGTTGGCCATTTCTATAAAAAGGTTCAAGTAACGTAATGCGCATCCATTCGCCACCAAGCTGTGCTGATTGAACAAAACAGCGCAAATCTTGGCGTCTCTTTATGATTTATTCATTTTTAGATGTGTAAGAATAATCAAAATAAAACCAAAAAAACACTGTTTTTATGTTTTTGACCTTGAATTTACACTCTCCACCCTCATCTTAACTGTCAGATTTAGCGCCAATATTCCTGCGAACAGGCAGGTGGCCTTGGAATAAAAAGCACCAAATGTGGAGTTATCATGAGCGAAACAGCAACGAATAACAAAGAAACTCGTGGTTTTCAGTCTGAAGTCAAACAACTGCTTCACCTGATGATCCATTCTCTCTACTCAAACAAAGAGATCTTTCTTCGTGAGTTGATTTCTAATGCTTCAGACGCGTCGGATAAACTGCGTTTCCAAGCCTTGTCCAATCCCGATTTATATCAAGGTGACGCCGAATTGGGTGTGAAGCTCTCTTTTGATCAAGAGGCAAACACGCTGACCATTTCCGATAACGGCATCGGTATGAGTCGTGATGACGTGATTGAACATCTAGGTACGATCGCTAAGTCGGGCACTGCAGAGTTTTTCTCTAAGCTGTCGGAAGAGCAAAGCAAAGATTCGCAATTAATCGGTCAATTTGGTGTGGGTTTCTACTCCGCCTTTATCGTCGCAGATGCCGTGACGGTGCGCACTCGCGCAGCTGGCTTGGCTGCTGATCAAGCGGTGCAATGGCACTCAGCAGGTGAAGGCGAGTACACCATCGAAGATATCGTCAAAGAACAGCGTGGTACCGACATCATTCTTCATATGCGTGAAGAGGGTAAAGAGTTCCTAAACGAATGGCGCTTGCGTGATGTGATCAGTAAATACTCCGATCACATCGGTATTCCAGTCTCAATCCAAACGGCCGTTCGTGATGACGAAGGTAAAGAGACCGACGAGAAGAAGTGGGAGCAGATCAACAAAGCGCAAGCACTATGGACGCGGAATAAGTCGGACATCTCAGAGGAAGAGTACCAAGAGTTTTATAAGCACGTATCGCACGATTTTGCCGATCCGCTAGTATGGAGCCACAACCGAGTGGAAGGTAAAAATGACTACACCAGTTTGCTTTACATTCCATCAAAAGCACCTTGGGATATGATGAACCGTGACCACAAATCGGGTCTCAAGCTGTATGTGCAGCGTGTGTTTATCATGGATGATGCTGAGCAATTCATGCCGTCATATCTGCGCTTTGTACGCGGCTTGATCGATTCCAACGATTTACCACTCAACGTGTCACGTGAAATTCTTCAAGACAACAAGGTGACTCAGTCCCTGCGTAATGCGTGTACCAAACGTGTTTTGACCATGCTTGAACGCATGGCTAAGAATGACAGCGAGAAATATCAGTCATTCTGGAAAGAGTTTGGCTTGGTGCTCAAAGAGGGCCCAGCTGAGGACATGGCGAACAAAGAGAAAGTAGCCGGTTTGCTGCGTTTTGCGTCTACGGAAGTGGACTCGGCAGAGCAAACGGTTGACCTCGCTTCTTACGTTGAGCGTATGAAAGAGGGCCAAGATAAGATTTACTACCTCACCGCAGACAGCTACGCGGCGGCGAAAAACAGCCCTCACCTTGAGCAGTTTAAGGCCAAGGGCATTGAAGTTATCTTGATGTATGACCGCATCGACGAGTGGCTGATGAACTACTTAACTGAGTTCGATGGTAAGCAGTTCCAGTCCATTACGAAAGCGGGTCTCGATCTTAGCCAGTTCGAAGACGAAGCGGAGAAAGAGAAACAAAAAGAGACCGAGGAAGAGTTTAAGTCGGTTGTCGAGCGCACTAAGGCTTACTTAGGCGATCGCGTGAAAGAGGTTCGCACCACCTTTAAACTCGCATCGACGCCAGCGGTCGTTGTTACCGATGATTTCGAAATGGGGACACAGATGGCCAAACTGCTGGAAGCCGCAGGTCAAGCCGCGCCAGAAGTGAAGTACATCTTTGAACTTAACCCAGAGCACGCGCTGGTTAAGCGTATGGCGGATGAGGCCGATGAGGAAGCCTTTGGCCGTTGGGTCGAGGTACTGCTTGGTCAAGCCATGCTGGCAGAGCGTGGTTCGATGGCGGACCCGTCTCAGTTCCTTGGCGCCATCAATACCCTTTTGACTAAAGGATAATGGCATAACGTCGTGCAAAAGCCCGTATCTTGCGGGCTTTTTACGTCTATTGATTCGAATCTGCAGGAAATAGTGAGGACCTTGCACTCAAAATGCATAAAAACTCATGATGTTGCAGGCGAATGTGAGTGTTTAAGCATTCTTTAGTCGTAATAGGCGCGTTGAGCCTAAATTGTATGATAGAATGCCAGCTTGAAACCGATCAAACAGGCGTGTAATGTGCACGCCTGTTTTACTGTTTATTATGACAGTATCTATTGTAAACCGTGTTTGTATGAGGACGTTGTCCATTGTGCCTTGCAAGACGCAACGGCTGATTATGACAACCGTTATACCGAAACTTACCGATGATCTGGCTCCAAGTGGCAAGCCGCTGTGAGCTTCGGTATAAACCATTATTATCTTAAGAGGATTTAACATGCGCATCATTCTTCTAGGTGCTCCAGGTGCAGGTAAAGGCACACAGGCTCAATTCATCATGGAGAAGTACGGTATTCCACAAATCTCTACTGGTGACATGCTGCGTGCTGCGATCAAAGCAGGGACAGAGCTTGGTAAACAAGCGAAAGCTGTGATTGATGCTGGTCAACTAGTATCGGATGAAATCATCCTGGGTCTTATCAAAGAGCGTATCGCTCAAGACGACTGTGAGAAAGGCTTCCTTCTAGACGGCTTCCCTCGCACTATCCCTCAAGCGGATGGCCTGAAAGAGATGGGTGTTGATGTTGATTACGTGATTGAGTTTGATGTCGCTGACGATGTGATTGTTGAGCGTATGGCGGGCCGTCGTGCTCACCTAGCGTCAGGCCGTACTTACCACGTTGTGTACAACCCACCAAAAGTGGAAGGTAAAGATGACGTGACGGGTGAAGACCTTGTGGTTCGTGATGACGACAAAGAAGAGACCGTTCGCGCTCGTTTAGGTGTCTACCACGATCAAACTGCGCCACTGATCGAATACTACGGTAAAGAAGCGGCAGCAGGTAACACTAAGTACTTGAAATTCGATGGTACTAAGCAAGTGGCGGAAGTGAGCGCTGATATCGAGAAGGCATTAGCATAATAGGTAATACCTATTATCATCACTTTTGTGAAATTTGTTATAGTGAAGCGACCTAATTAGGTCGCTTTTTTTATACTTCTCTTGAACTTAACGCGGCTAGGCAACGTATCTTTCAGACAATTAAGACTGGATTCAACACAGGATCGGCGGACTCTATGCAGAATAAAAAACAACAAGGTGTGCTATTGGTGAACTTGGGCACACCCGATGAACCCACCGCACCAGCCGTGAAGCGCTTTCTAAGTCAGTTCCTTCATGATCATCGAGTCGTCGACATGAGCCGCTGGCTGTGGTGCCCTATTTTACATGGTGTGATATTGCCCATTCGCTCGCCCAAAGTCGCCAAGTTATATCAAAGCGTTTGGATGGAAGAAGGGTCGCCGCTGATGGTGTACTCTAAGCGCCAAGCGGCGCGTCTGGCTGATTTTTTATCGATGCCAGTCGAGCTTGGCATGACTTATGGCAATCCTAGTCTGCAATCTGGCGTTGAGGCACTGCTTGTACAAGGCGTCGAAGAGATCATTGTGCTGCCTCTTTACCCTCAGTATTCCGGCACCACCACTGGCGCGGTCAACGATGGCTTAGCGAAAGCCTTTAAAACGATGCCCGTGTTACCCAATTATCGAATGCTGCGCGACTATCACGATCATCCTCTGTATATCAAAGCGCTGGCGGCCAGTGTTGAAGCCTCTTGGCGCCAACATGGGCGTGGGGATTACTTGCTCTGTTCGTATCATGGCATCCCTAAACGCTACGCCGATAACGGTGACATCTATCCACAGCACTGTTTGCGAACCACTGAGCTTTTGGGTAAGGCGCTGGGATTAACCAGTGAACAAATTGGCACCACGTTCCAGTCGCGCTTTGGTCGAGAAGAGTGGCTTCAGCCCTATACGGACAAAACCATTGAACAGTTGCCGAGCGCTGGCATCAAAAAGCTCGATATTATGACCCCTGCCTTTTCTGCCGATTGTTTGGAAACCTTAGAGGAGATTTCCGAGCAGTGTCGAGAGTTGTATGAAGAGCATGGGGGAGAGCAGTTTAATTTTATTCCTTGCCTCAATGATGATGAGCTGCATATCGAGATGATGGCTGCCTTAGTTCAAGGAGAATAATGAGAGGCGATGTTAAGCCAGCCAAGAGCCTGATGTGGTCTTGGCTGGCTTTTTTGTATCTCGTGTCAGCTGCCTTGATGGTGACTGACTCACTTTTTACTCTTTCGCTTCATAATGACGGTATTCAAATACCTGCCCTTGCTCATTGAACGCATACACTGAATAGGCGTCGCTTTTCTCTCCATATTCCATACCGGGTGAGCCCATCGGCATGCCTGGCACCGCTAATCCTTTTGCCCCTTTGGGAGGATTGGCGAGAAACGCTTGAATGTCACTGGCGGGGATGTGGCCTTCAAATACATAACCGTCGATTTCTGCGGTATGGCAAGAGGCAAGCTGCGAGCTAATACCGAGCTGTTCTTTAATTGGGTTCATGTTGTCATGCAGTACTTCTTTGACGGTGAACCCTGCCAGCTCCATGTGTTTGGTCCACTCGCTACAACAGCCACAGTACGGCGATTTATGGTTGATCACATCGGCCGCCAGTACCTGCGGCGCTATAGTGAGTAGGGCGGTCAACATTGAGGTTTTCAGCAATCTGTTCATGAGCGATCTCCAAGCTGAGTTGAGGTTTTAAAAAGTCGAAGTCGATTGGCGTTGCTGACAACAGTAATCGATGATAAAGCCATCGCTGCGCCAGCAATGACGGGGCTGAGCAAGAAACCAAAGAGTGGGTATAACACGCCAGCGGCGACGGGAATGCCCAGTGAGTTATAGATGAAAGCACCAAACAAGTTCTGTTTCATGTTTTTGAGAGTAGCTTTTGAGAGCTCGATGGCCTGCACCACCGCCATCGGCGAGGCGTTGAGTAATGTCATTTGCGCGCTTTCAATTGCCACATCACTGCCGCTGCCCATAGCAATACCGATGTCTGCTAAGGCGAGCGCGGGTGCATCGTTGACGCCATCACCGACCATGGCGACACGTTGACCGCGCACTTTCAGTGACTCAATATGCTGCGCTTTTTGATCTGGCAGCACTTCGTCGATGACGTCATCAATACCGAGCTGCTTTGCGATGGCGTTAGCGACATGGGCGTTGTCTCCAGTCAGTAGCACAGGGGTAATCCCCATATTTTTTAAAGTGGTTATCGTTCGCGCGGAATCAGGTTTAATGCCATCGGCGATCGCCATCACACCGACAACCTGCTCATCCAAAGCAATAATGATTGGCGTGTAAGCCTGGTCAGCCGCGCGCTTGATGTCCGCGTCGGCGAGGCTAAGATCCCAGCCTTTTGCCTTGGCATAGTTGAGAGATACAGCACTTAGAGATTGCTTTTGATAGTGTCCGGTCACCCCTTGCCCGCGTAGGTTAGTGAAGTGTGTGATAGGCAGCGGTGTGATGTGTGACGCTTGGGCGTAGTGCACGATGGCTTTTGCCAATGGGTGTTCCGAGTGACGTTCGATACCCGCGCTGAGACCTAAAAGCGTCTCGTCATCGATATGGTAGCGGGCGTGAAACTGCACTTCAGGTTTACCTTGCGTCAAGGTGCCCGTTTTATCAAAGACGACCGTATCGATGCGACTGGCCGACTGCAACACATCCGCATCTTTAATTAAGATCCCTAGCTCCGCCGCTTTGCCAATCCCAACCGTGACTGACAGTGGCGTCGCAAGGCCGAGCGCACATGGACAGGCGATAATTAATACTGTGGTCGCCGTGACCAGCATATAGCTGGCTTTGGGCTCAGGGCCAACAAAGAACCAGACCGCGGCCGCAATCAGAGCAATCGCGACGACGATAGGCACAAACACGGATGAAATCTGATCGGCCAGTTTGGCAATCTGCGGTTTACTGCTTTGCGCGTCTCTGACTAATTTGATGATTTTTGCCAGCATGGTTTGACTGCCTACGCTGGTGGCTTGATATAGCAAGCTACCATCTTGGTTCAAGGTACCGGCATGTACGGTGTCACCGCTGCGTTTGAAGACTGGGATCGGCTCACCGGTAAGCATTGACTCATCGACATAGGACTCCCCGTCGGTGACAACGCCATCGACTGCGAACTGAGCCCCAGGCATGACGCGTAGCGTCATACCTTGGGTGATCTGGTCGATAGGGATGGTTCGTTCACCTTGCTCGTCGACCAACAGCGCATCGTTACTTTGCAAATTGATCAGTGCTTTAAGCGATTGGGTAGTCTTGGCTTTCGCTTTCGCTTCAATATAGTGGCCGAGCGAAATCAGGCCGATAATCATGGCACTGGCTTCAAAGTAGACGTGTCTTGAGGCAACAGGGAACCACTGTGGCACGACAACCACAAGCATCGAAAAGAGCCAGGCAGCGCCAGTCCCCAGAGCGACTAAGGTGTCCATGGTCGCTCGTTTATGGCGCAGTGCCGCGATAGCGTTAACAAAAAATCCTCTTCCTGCACTCGCCAGTAGCGCAAAACAGATCAAGCCAACAACGCCCCACGCCCATTGGTCGCCGCGGTTTTGGATCATCATACTGCCACCGAGAACACCCCATAGCATGAGCGGCGCCCCGACGATTAAACCGGCCAGTGCGCTACGCTTGTGCTGCGCTTGCTGCTTTGCCAAATTTGCCGCTTGCTCGTCCTGCTGGGTGTTAGGATCGGCGATATGTGTGGCTTGATAACCCGCGCTCTGGCTCGCTTCTACAAGATCAGCCAGTATCTGTGCGCTTTCTCGTTTGCTGAATACTGAGGCGGTTTGCTCGGCTAGATTAACGCTGACTCTGTTCACGCCCTCGACGGAGAGCAAGGCTTTTTCCACTGAGCTGACGCAACTGGCGCACGTCATCCCTGAAATAGCGAAATAGAGGCGGTGCTCATTACTATTTCTTTGCGCGGTACTCTGCGGTTCATCACCACTCTCCTTGATAGGCTCTTCACTGACGGTGTCCTCTGATATGAGCGGGGAGTCTT
>NZ_JCBDGX010000078.1:0-53623 GCF_059834345.1 Vibrio sp. R11-SG3-ISO3-SZ | reverse complement strand
CGATCACCTGGAAGAGGTGTTGGTGGGAGAAAAAGCGTTTCTGGTGCACCCGAACGCCACACACGCCTTGCTGACGTTAAGAAAAGCGGCACTTGAGGCTGGATTTGACCTGTGCGTTGCGAGCGGTTTTCGGGATTATGATCGGCAAAAAGCGATTTGGAATCGAAAAATGAGCGGAGAGGCTGCCGTGCTCGACAGCCACAGCCGTCCGCTCGACGCTCAATCGCTCACCATTGCAGAGCGCATCCATATCATCATGCGCTGGTCAGCGGTGCCAGGCGCGAGCCGCCATCATTGGGGTACGGATTTCGACGTGTATGCACGTAACTTACTTCCTCGGCATACTTCTCTAAAACTGGAACCTTGGGAATATCACACCGGTCACCAGCAACCTTTCTATCTGTGGCTTAGTCACACCCTGCAGGACTACGGTTTTTTCTTCCCCTATCACACCGATCGTGGCGGTGTCGCTCCCGAGCCTTGGCACATCAGTCACCGAGCGACTGCAGATACTTGCCTTAGCCACCTCACCCCAGCCTTGCTGACTGAGCAGTGGCACGATCCCGAGCTACTGGGAAAAGAGTACCTGATCTCAAACGTCGATACGCTGTATACTCAGTTTATCACCAATATTAGCGCGTAGGCTTGCAATGGAACTGTTCACTAACCCTTGGTTTATCATCATTCTGGTCGTCTGTTTTATGGTCGGCAACATCGCGGCACTGCGCTATGTCTCCTACTTGAAACTCAAACCAACTAGCAAAACGCAGCCAACAGACGCAGAGCAAGAGCGACGCAGCGATGAAGCGCTACTCAAAGAGCTACTCGAAGAAAGCGAGGAAAGCACGCCAGAGGGCAGCGACCCAATGACCAATAATAGTGCCACTAGCAACACCACTCACCCGCAGAACAAAGACTAAGCTACCTCCCTAATTCTGAACATCTCCAATTCAGATCATCTCCGATTCAGAGCATTACGCGGAGCCATCTCCGCGTATCAGCCAAGTCGGTTTAGCCCGGCGATCTATTTGATATGATCCCACGACATGTTTGAGACCAATCGGCACTCGTCGCATTTAAAATGAAACACGTCATGAAGCGGCTCGTCTAAGCGCCAGTCGCCACCACACTTGGGGCATAACCTAGCCTGCTCAGTCGCGAGGCTCTCGCCTCCGACGCGATACTGATAGTAGTAAGTGGGGATTTGCGTGATGTACTCAATCCGGCCGCGCAAATCCCAGCCACGCTTAAATAGCACGCTGTCCACGTCACCAATCTCATGCAAGGCCGCATGTTCAGCGCGGCACGCACCGGCCATTTGCAGCTCATCGCACGCTTGCCATTCCGTCTGCCATTTGATCACCGCTTTATGATCGCCATTGAGCGTTGGGCCATTGCGGTATAAAGGGATAGGCAGCAAGGTATCGCCACTACGAAGCGGCGAGCAAGTATGCACATACGTGGTGTAGAGCACCTGCCAGCTTGGCGCACTGTCATCGGCGGCCTCTTCCGAGTTAATGTCTCGGCCCAATAGACGCATTTTTGGGGCCAGCAGCGCCGCCTCAGCTAGGCGCTTGAGACACACTTTGACAAAGTCGGAGTGGTGTCTTGGGTGTAAGCTCTCTTTCTCTGGGCAGACGACACGGACAAAAAACTCGCCATCGCCCATCACGATAGGGAACTCTCTGCCGAGCACCTGACCGTTGTAACGTAGCGCATCCATCAGACCGTTAATGGCTTTGTCGACCGCACTGATGGTGGTGTTATCAAAACACTCAAACTGTAACTCAACTACGTACATCGCTTGATACCACCGGCTCTAACTGGGAAAGAAATTCATCAATACTTGGTGCGAGGACGTCTCGCTTTGCCGTGCCGAGGCGCTCAAGAATCACGTTCCCCGTCAAATTGCAGATCGAGACCACATCGAGCTCCGCCTCTGTTGCTCCGATAAACACCGTAGGTTTGAGTTTTAAACGACGCTGGGTAACCAAATGCCCCAGAATGTTCTCTTGCAGGCGCTCAAAGTCGTCATCACTCCACACTTGCAAGAGCGTCAAGTCATTGCCTTGCCAGGTCACGTCCATATCGGCGCTGTATTGAATACCGTAAAAGATTTTGATGTCATCGTGAAGGGTCAGCTCAATCGCTTGTTCAACGTTGGAAAAATCCGCTTGACGCTCTCTCGGCTGAGCTTGCCACCAGACTGTGTCCTCATCCTTGTGTACAACACAGGGTGAGACCAAGTCCGCCAACTCTGCGCTTTTCGGCAAATGACCTTGACGGTCAAGGTAGGCTTGGCGGTAGCGGTCACTCAACGAGAGTAACGCCTCAGCTGCGATATCTTGCATTCAAATCTCCAACATCAATGTTCGCTTTTAGGGGCGGGATTGCGTAAAATTCTCGCCATTCTAATGGAAAATGAACAAAAGTATGAGCAAATATTCTGATGCCAAAGAGCTGGCTGGCCTAACCCTTGGACAAAAAACCGACTACGCCAACCAGTACGACCCAAGCTTGCTTCAACCGGTCCCGCGCAGCCTCAACCGCGACGATCTTCAGCTGGGTGACACCTTGCCATTTATGGGCTGCGATCTTTGGACTTTGTATGAGCTCTCATGGCTAAACAGTAAAGGGCTGCCTCAAGTTGCGATTGGTGACGTCGCCATCCCTGCCACTAGCGCCAACTTGATTGAGTCGAAGTCGTTCAAGCTCTACCTTAACAGTCTTAACCAATCCCGCTTCGACAGTTGGGATGAAGTCGAACGCACGTTGACCCGCGATCTTTCGGCCTGCGCAGGTGAAACCGTATCCGTCACCCTGCACAGCGTTGAGGACTATACCGACAGCGTGATTGTGACCATGAATGGCGAGTGTATCGATCACCAAGACATCGAAATCACCCACTACGACTTTGATGCGAGCCTGCTGGAAAATGCCACGCTCGCGGAGGACGTGGAAGAGAGCCTCCACAGCCATCTATTGAAATCGAACTGTTTGATCACCAATCAACCTGACTGGGGCAGCGTCGAGATTCAATATCAGGGCAAGCAAATCGATCGCGAAGCACTGCTGCGTTACCTTGTCTCTTTCCGTGAGCACAATGAGTTTCACGAGCAGTGTGTGGAACGAATCTTTACCGACATCATGACCTACTGCCAACCAGAGAAGCTCACGGTCTATGCCCGTTACACGCGCCGTGGTGGTCTTGATATCAACCCATATCGCTCGAATCAATACCCAGAACCGTTGCACAACCAACGCATGGCGCGCCAATAACATTCGCTCCACTTAATTTGGTCAACAAGGATAGCTACCACCATGATTTCACTTCGCTGGCGCTCGATTGTCTTTGCGTTTGTTTTGCTGATTTCTCGCCCGTTATGGGCCAACACGATCTACTCATCCGCCGTGTTGAACGAGGCCAGCGGCGTGGTGGATGTCGTGCCAGCGCAAGCCCGTCAGTTGGTGCAAAATTTCTTAGAGCAGCGTGATTTAATTGGTCAGACGGAGCAAAGCCCGAACGCTTTATCCCGTGATGATTCTGAGAGCCGCACTCGCTCACCAGGTAGCACCATTGACGCTCTGCGAATTCTGTCAAAAGCCGAATACAATCTGCACAACCCAAGAAACGCGCTCCTGCACCTTGAGCAAGCGGAAGAATTAGCGGCAAAATACCAACTCCCCTATCTGCTGCTTGACGTGCGTATTGATGAAATTCAACTGCGTTGGCAAATCAGCGCTGATGGCGCCGCTGCCCGTGAAGGGCTCGAGTTGGTCGAGCAAGAAATCAGTCAAATCGCCAATCCACAGCAATTTGCTCGCGGATTGCAATACCGCACAGCCATGTTGCGCGCCGCGATAGCGTCACAGGAAGGGAAATTGGATCTCGCCAATCAACTCTACCTGCAAAGTAAAGAGTATGTGGACAACTCCAATTCGGACCGTACGTTTATCCGCTTTCACACCACCTATGGCCAGCACTTACTCGCGCATAAACAGTACAACCAAGCGCTCTCCGAGCTTCTTGCCAGTTATTGGAAAGCGATTGAAGTGGACTCAGGGCAACAATTGGCAGAGGTCAACCAAGTGCTGGGACAACTCTTTTTTGAGCGCCGAGTGCTGGATAAAGCGGCGGACCACCTCTCCCAAGCAGCGGATTTTTATGACAACTTTGACTCATCACCTCGATTAGCCCCCTTGCTCAAACGTATGGGCGATATCTACTACCAGCAAGGGAAATACAACTTGGCGTTGGTGCACTACTTCAACGCCATGGACCATGAAAAGATGCGCACCAATATCGAAAGTGTCATCGACATTCGTCTCTCGCTCGCGACCACTTATCTAAATTTGGTCAACTACCCACTGGCAGAGCAATATTTAGAGCGCGCGCAAGATCTGTTGCAGTACACAGATACCCCACGTCTAAAGGCACACGCTCTGTTGCTTGAAGCCGGTTTGGCACGTCATCAAAAGCTCGCAAAAGTGGTGTTGGATCGCGCCTTCAAAGCGCTCTCTATCGGTGAATCGCTCAATGACATCACCATTCGTAAACACGCGTTCCAACTGCTCTACTACGGCTATGAACTGAGTGGGGAATACAAAGAAGCGTTAGAGTTTATGAAACAATTTAACTCCCTATCCATTATTGAGCAGCAGCAACTCGACATCATAAGCGAAGACGCGTTTCGCCAACAAAAAGAGTTCGTCGAGCAATCGCTTCATCTAGCGGGCCAAAAAGAAGAGCTGATTGAAACCCACGCCGAGTACCTCAAATTTCAGAAAATCACAGTGACGCTGTTTGTGGTGTGCGCGCTGCTCTTTATCTTCTTAATACGTCGAGGGCATGTCATCAATGTTCAACGTGAGGAGTTGGATCTGCTCAACGAGCTGATCTACACCCATTCACGTTCTGGCTTGAAAAACCTACGCATGTTGAACGCGAAACTACCGGCGTCATTGGAAGAGAGCAGCCACAAATTTGAGAAATGGCATGTTGGCGAGCTGATTCATGAACCACTCAATGACCGCCTGCGCTTCGTCATGATTGACGTCCCCTTCCTGCGTAACATGTATTTGCAACACGGCTACGCAGAGGGGTTAAAACTGGAAAAAGCCTTTGGTGACTATCTGCACAGCCGAATTGAATCTCCGGCGCGTATGTATCACTTTTCCGATGCCAACCTCCTCTACATTGAGCCAGCCAGCGAAGAGAACCGAGATCCTGAACGACTGTTTGAACGCATTCAGCAGTGGATCTGTGAGTTTGAGCCTCAACGCTCGCTTAACCGCATCGTACGAATTGGTATGGCGGATTACCCCTTCCTACCAAGGGCTTATACGGCCGTGAATGATAAAGAGTTGATTGATGTGTTGTTGATGTCCACCAGCACGGCGCGTACCTTAAGTATGAAAGAACACAGTAGTCAGTGGGTTTACCTCAAGGCGATTGAGAATGCTCCGGCAGCGAGCCTTGCAACTGGTAACATACGTAAAGCGTGTAAACATTCCATTAATCAAGGGTTAATAAAGGTCCATTCATCGTTCAAGAATGAGGACAGTATCAAAAAACTATTAAAAGATGAGTAAAACCTGGGCAAACGACGTCGGTATGTCGTGACGGGCGGATTTATTTTGATATTATCGTTAAATTCGTTATTAAGGTTAGGCTTTTCCTATCCGTCTTAAGTTTAGATTTTCATGGGCGTTCTTGAGCAAGATCTTCAGTCACAGCTGTACAATCTGAAATCTCAATTGGAACAAGTCCGATTGAATCACAGAGATACCTCGTTCAAGTTTCAACGAGAACAAAAGGTATTGAAGCGAATCGTCGCGTCCCTAAGTAGCGCCTATACTTATGAGAACCCTAGGCTTCAAGATGGCTTGATAGAACTGCGTCGAGCCTTAGAACAGCAGCAAGATGTCACTACCATGATACCGAAGCTCGCCGTTCTTGAACGCCTGCTTAAACAGCAGAGCATAGCGATGGACAAACAGAGCGACAATTTAGACTCGAAAATCAAAGCAAGCGGTGAGACCCTGCTACGCTTGACAGGTTTGCCTGCCAAGATTAAGCGTGATCTACGCGATTTACTCAGTTATTCCAACGGCATTGAGCGGCCAAAAGCAGAACAAGCTTTGACTCTACTTGGCCTCTACGAACGCTCCATCAAAATCATTACTTCCAACCCTGACACTTCCATCAATCAAATCGCCAACAGCTCGGATCGCGAACTGCTTTTGCGCCTTTCGGATGAGCTGCAACACCTCATCACTGAATTGGATTTTGAAGGTGAGTCAGGGGATCTCTTAGCGGATATCCGTGCCAAACTGCTGATTGGCGTCTCTTCACATGTATTGCTTGAGCTCACCTTACAAACGCTCAAGCTGGTCATCGAAGGCACCAAGTATGAGCGCAAGACCTCTGAGCAGTTTTTAGAGCAAGTGAACGCTTCTCTCGCGACGACACTCAAAAGTAGCGCGCAAAATACGCAGCAGTCGGAAAGCTACTTTGAGCAGCGCAAAGAGATGAACATCGAGCTCTCCGAGTTACTGGGCAGTACTCAATCTAAGGTCAACAACGCGCAGTCGCTCGATGATCTCAAGCAAGATCTCAATCCACTGTTGAGTCAGCTCAATGCATTAACCGAACGGTTACACTTAGCGGAGCAGCGTGAGCAAGCCCTCATCGAGCGGATGGAATATGGCAATAATCAGTTGGAAGCGCTGTTCGAAGTGACGCAAGATTACCGTCGTCGACTTGAAGATCAAGCGCAGCGCATGTTGCTTGACCCGCTGACCAAGGTCTACAACCGCACCGCCTTTAACGATCGTTTAGAGCTTGAATATCGCCGCTGGATTCGCGCGCAACATAATCTTCGCGTGGTGATGTTTGATATTGATGGTTTTAAGGTCATCAATGACAGCTTTGGGTATTCTGCGGGCGACAAAGCACTCAAGATCATTGCACGCACCATTAAGAGCCAGTTGAATAGCACAGACACTGTCGCCCGTTTCTCAGGCGAAGAGTTCATCATTTTACTGCCTGAATCCGATGACAACGCCAGCTTTAAGCTCATCCAAACTGTTCAGTCTCAGGTCTCGAAGCTGCCATTCAAATTCCGCGACCAAAACCTCTCTATCACCTTGTCGGCGGCCAGCACCTCCTTCAAAGAGTCCGATACACCAGAAGAAGTACTCGAACGCCTAAACCTTTCACTGAAAGAAGCGAAATCCGTCGGAAAAAGCCAACTGGTTTGGAAATAACCCACCCCCTCATTTCTCAGCTTGATATAAACATATCAAATACTTAGCCTTTATTATCTGTTAAAGCATGCTAAGCTAGTAGTAACTCAGTTATTCACTCCCTCTCCATTTTCCACTGAGCACTAACAATAATAAATCACCGCATGAAACAATTCTGGTTAAGGAGACTTCATGATCACACATATCAGCCCAGCCGGTAGTATGGACTTACTGTCTCAACTTGAAGTTGAGCGCCTTAAAAAAACGGCCTCGAGTGATCTCTACCAACTGTATCGCAACTGCACACTGGCGGTGCTTAACTCCGGCAGCCACACGGACAACTCAAAAGAGCTACTCGACAAATACAAATCCTTTGATGTCAATGTATTACGCCGTGAGAGAGGCATCAAACTCGAACTCATTAATGCTCCAGAGCACGCCTTTGTTGACGGGGAAATCATCAAAGGTATTCAGGAGCATCTCTTCTCTGTGCTGCGCGACATTGTCTATGTCAACATGCACTTAGCGGACAATCAACGTCTAAACCTGACCAATGCCAGCCACATTACCAACTTGGTGTTTGGCATTTTGCGTAACGCCGGAGCCCTAATCCCCGGGCTTGAGCCTAACTTAGTCGTCTGTTGGGGCGGCCACTCTATCAATGCGACGGAGTACCAGTACACGCGCGAAGTGGGTAACGAGCTTGGTCTGCGTGAAATGAACATCTGTACCGGCTGTGGTCCTGGTGCGATGGAAGGCCCCATGAAGGGGGCTGCGATCGGTCATGCCAAACAGCGCTACTACGAGCAGCGTTATCTTGGCCTCACTGAGCCATCGATCATTGCTGCTGAGCCGCCAAACCCGATCGTCAATGAACTGGTCATCATGCCGGACATTGAAAAGCGCCTCGAAGCCTTTGTGCGTATGGCGCACGGCATTGTGATTTTCCCCGGCGGCGCGGGCACAGCGGAAGAGCTGCTTTACGTGTTAGGCATTATGATGCACCCAGAAAACGCCGATCAGCCGCTGCCCATCGTACTGACTGGGCCAAAAGAGAGTGAAGAGTACTTCCGCTCCATTGACCAGTTTATCGGTGCCACGCTAGGTAAAGCTGCACAACAACACTACGAAATCGTGATTGATGATCCCGCGCGTGTGGCGCAAATCATGAAACATGGAATGAGTGAAGTGCGTGCTCATCGTAAAGAAACCGGCGATGCATACAGCTACAACTGGTCACTTAAAATTGAGCCTGAGTTCCAACTGCCCTTTGAACCGACCCACGACAACATGGCGAGTTTGGATTTGCACCTCAATCAACGACCTGAAAACCTCGCCGCTTCTCTGCGTCAAGCATTCTCGGGCATTGTGGCGGGTAATGTTAAGGCAGAAGGTATCCGTGAGATTGAACGCCACGGCCCGTTCGAACTCGATGGCGATAGTGAGCTGATGAAAAAGATGGACAGACTATTAAAAGACTTTGTCAGCCAAGACCGGATGAAACTGCCCGGAGGCAGTGCCTACGAACCGTGCTATCGGATTAAGACCGCCTAGCAATCTATCACTCAATCATTACAATAAGGGCCTTAGAGCCCTTATTTTATGCCGTTTTGGTAACGCTGTTATGTCTATACACCTTGTGATCATCGATGCCCTCAATTTGATTCGCCGAGTCCACTCAGCGCAGCCCGATGCGTCAGACATCGCACGTACCGCTCAAACCACCTCGCGCACTTTAAGTCGCATCATCAACGAAAGCCAACCCACCCACATTATTGCGGTGTTTGATCATCACCTGCAAGAGCGAGGCTGGCGCGCCGAACGGTTGCCTGAGTACAAACAAAACCGCAAACCGATGCCCGAACCACTGCAAGAGGGCCTAGAGAGCATTCAAGAAGCATGGTGGCAATTGGGGGTGGATTCGCTGTTATCTGAAGGGGATGAAGCGGACGATCTGGTCGCTACACTGGCGATGAAGGTCGCGAGTCACGGCGAAAAAGTGACCATCATTTCCACCGATAAAGGCTATTGCCAATTGCTCTCTCCCACCTTGCAAATTCGCGACTATTTTCAGCATCGTTGGTTGGACGCGCCATTTATCGAACAAGAATTTGGTGTCAAACCCGAGCAACTGGCCGACTACTGGGGATTGGCTGGCATTAGCTCAAGCCAAGTGACTGGGGTTCCGGGCATTGGCCCGAAAGCCGCCAAAGAGATCCTGACCCAATTTGCCAACATCGATGAGGCCTACGCCAGCGAGAGTTTAGCGCCCAAATATCGTAAAAAATTGGACGAGCATATTGAGCAAGCCAAACTGTGCCGCCAAGTTGCCGCGCTGAAAACCGATATCGAGCTTGGATTCAACTTACAAGATTTGCGCTATTCACCGCCCGAAAAAGGATAAAAAACAGCCCTGACAATGCAGGGCTGTAACTTGACCTTAATCGGTTAGCTTAGTGCGGCGAGATGTTCGATAAACACTGGACGTGTACGGTGATCTCTTCTCGATCATGATACAAGTGCTTCGCTTGCAGCTTGAATTTGACCTTGTTTTCAATCAAGAAAATCTTCAAGTTTTCAATATCTTCCAACACTTCATCGTAGCGCCCTTTCATCGGCAGCTTTAAATTGAAGATCGCCTCTTTCGCCCAGCCACTGATGATCCATTCACCCATCAATTGCGCCACGCGTGACGGTTTTTCAATCATGTCACACACGAGCCAAGTGACGTTTTTACGCGCGGGTTCGAACTTAAAACCATCTTCTTGATGGTGTTTCACCTGCCCTGTTTCCATCAAGCTGTCCGCCATCATGCCGTTATCAACCGCATGGACAAACATCGAACGCTTGACCAGTTGATAGGTCCAACCGCCCGGACACGCACCTAAGTCCACACCCCACATGCCAGAGGCAAGACGCTCGTCCCACTCTTCTTTTGGGATAAAGACATGGAACGCTTCTTCAAGCTTCAACGTCGAACGACTAGGCGCATCAGCAGGGAACTTAAGACGCGGGATGCCCATAAAGAATTGGGAGTTGTTGCTAGGTAACGAGTAGCCAACAAAACAGTGCCCCGGCGCTACAAAGCAGAGGTGCAATACTGGTTTTTTCGGGCTCTCTCTATCGAAAAGAATGCCTTTGCCGCGCATCGCTTGGCGCATCGGTACGGTAAATTTTCGGCAGAACTTGAGTAGCTCTTTGGCCTCATTGGTGTCTGGCGTCTCAATTCGGATATCGCCGCAACGAGGAAAATCTTCGACCTCAGCCAGAGATTGCAAAATCGGCGTGATACGATCTTCACGAGGCAGCTCGTCAATTTCTACCGCCACCGCAAACATCTGACGGGCAAAAATGAGCGACTTAAAGTCGAGCTCTTTGACCAACTTCTCGGCATCGCCCTCTTGATAGCATTCAAACAGCACGTATCCCGAATTCTTTTTCAGGCGAGGGAAACCATACACTTCCAACTGGGTGGCGCGATCTTGAATTTCTCCGGCACACTCTTTCTCAAACCCAGAACGGCAATAGAGCATTAACTGTTTCACTGATTCACCTCGTTACTTTGCAGTGCGGCGACAACAAACAGCGCCCAACCAATCAAAAACATCACTCCACCGAACGGAGTGATCGGGCCAAACCATTTGATGCCCGTGATCGCCAGTGCGTATAAGCTGCCGCTAAAACAAAAGATGCCGATGATAAAGCAAATTGCCGCACGTGCGAAATTTTTTTCTCCGGCGGAAAATGACGTCAACCGAAGGAAAAGCGCACAGAGGATGATCGCGACAGCGTGGAGGAATTGATAATGGACGCCGGTTTGAAACACCTCCAGCAGATAAGGCGGCAGCATGGCTTTTAAACCATGGGCAGCAAAAGCGCCTAATGCGACACCAAGACCGGCAAACATGCCACCCAAGGCAAGTAAGTAGTTACTTTTCACTGTAGACTCCTTGAATAAACTCGGCCAACTTCTCGACCGCTAAGGCGATATTGCTTTGCTCAGTATGCCCAGAGCGTTTGCGAGGTTTAAAGCTATGATCGCCATCTGGAATGAACACAAGCTCGGTACATGACGACAAAGAGAAATTCACGCACTCATCTTTTGAGCCGAACGCATCACGCTCACCTTGCAAAATCAAGGTGGGTTTGTGGATAGTGCTTAGGTGGTCGCCCTTAAAGTTCTCTGGCTTGCCCGGCGGATGAAAAGGAAACCCCAAACATGCCACCGCGCGCACCTTATCGTCATCAGCCAATAAACTCGCCATGCGTCCTCCCATCGACTTACCGCCGATCACCACAGGGGAAGCGGCATGTTGCTCAAGTACCTGTTGATAGGCTTCCAGTAACTTGGGCGCTCTGTCTGGCGGGCGGCGCTTGCCATCTTGTTCGCACTTTTCCATATAGGGAAAATTAAAACGAATCACTTGAATACCGTGACTCGCGAGCCCCTTGGCGACGGCATCCATGAACGCATGATCCATTCCCGCCCCCGCGCCATGAGCAAAAATAAACACAGGATCATGGCTATCGCCGTCAATACGTCGATTATTCATCCAGCAATACCTCTTGTTCTTTGTGCGCCTTGGCCAGCATCCAATCACGGAAAGTGGCAATACGCCCCATATCCGCCTGCTTCTCATGGCAGACCACATAAAAGGCGTTCTTGGAGACCAATACCTCATCGAATGGGGCAATTAAGCGTCCTGCCTCCAACTCTGGTTGGGCAAGAACGTTGTTACCCAAGGCGACCCCTTGGCCGTGAGCAGCCGCCTGCAGCACCATGGTTGAGTGGCTAAAGATGGGGCCGTGGTTGACATTGACGCCTTCAATGTCATGCTCTTTCGCAAACTGCTTCCAATCTTTGCGCGAGGTATCGTGAAGTAGAGTATGCTGCTTGAGGTCACTTAATGTTTCTAATGGTTTGTTACCTAAAAGTAACGACGGGGAACAAAGTGGGATTAAAAATTCTTGGTAAAGTTTGTCTGCTCGAAGCCCGGGCCAATTACCGCGCCCGTAGTAAATGGCCACATCGACATCATCGGTCAGAGACCCCTCATCCATATCAACGGCTTTAATACGCACGTCGATATCTGGCTCTTGCTGGTTAAAGTCCGCCAGTCTTGGAACAAGCCATTGGATCGCAAAGCTCGGCGGTAAGCTGATGGTTAGGGCACCTTTCTCACTTCTTTCCAGAACTTTATCTGTCGCTTCGGCCAGTGAAGAGAAGATATCTTTGATATCAAGGAAATAACTTTGACCTTCCTCGGTGAGCAGTAACGAGCGATTTCGGCGACGAAACAGTTTCAAGCCGAGAAACTCTTCCAGCGCTTTAATCTGGTGGCTCACTGCCGCTTGAGTCACAAACAACTCTTCGGCAGCACGGGTAAAGCTCAAATGACGTGCGGCGGCCTCGAACACTTTTAATGAGTTCAAAGGGGGCAATCTTCTGGACATTAG
The DNA here is from genome assembly GCF_059834345.1 of Vibrio sp. R11-SG3-ISO3-SZ. Taxonomy (NCBI): domain Bacteria; kingdom Pseudomonadati; phylum Pseudomonadota; class Gammaproteobacteria; order Vibrionales; family Vibrionaceae; genus Vibrio; species Vibrio sp. R11-SG3-ISO3-SZ. Next base: position 40,918 of record NZ_JCBDGX010000078.1, on the reverse strand, counting down.
GGTCGCCTCTATATGGATTAGTTTTTTTAATCTGAAACATTATAAATTGTCCATTGCCTGACGACTAGAGAAATTCTATATTTCTCACCGCACCAAGAGCCTGAACGGCTTGATATTTCGGTATCAATTGGCTTCTTGTTGCGATGTTGTGTTTGCAAACTCGAATTTCGAGTTCGGTAGTATTCTACCCGCTTTGATAACTATCAAAGCGCATACTTCCTGTATTTATTTTGACCTGTCTGTCAAATTTTTTAGCACCGCCTTATGGCGGTGTTTTTTTATGCCCTGTATTCGTGTTCTTCAGACAATAACGGCTTAACGCTTCCTTATCTGCTCATTTACCCAGTCAAACAAAAACGCGCAGCGTGAGACAACTCAGGCTGCGCGTTTATAGGGTTTAAAAAACCACTATGGGCGATAGACTTTGACGTTACTAAAGCCTTGCTCTTGCAGGTAGAGCGCTTGTAAGCGACTCATCACCCCACGCTCACAGTAAAGCAGATACGTGTGCGACTGATCGAGATCGCCAAATTGCGTGGCTAGCTTGTAGAACGGGATGTGCTTAACCTCAACACCCTCTATTTCTAATGGCTTATCGTCTTCCTCTTCTGGACTACGAATATCCAAAACCACTGCGTGATCTTCCACCGCTTGAACTTGCTCAACTTCAGGCGCCGCTTGCTCTGTCTCTTTCGCAATATCTCGGATATCCATTTGACGCGCTTCGCGCACCACTTGCTCAAGAATATCAAAGTTGAAGTTGGCCTCTTCCGCTTCTAGCTTGCCTTTCACCGCTTTGACGGTTGGCTTTTTAGAGATCACCCCACAATATTCTGGCATGGTCTTAGCGAAATCTTCGGTGCCGATGTTACGCGCTAGGTTGATGATGTCTTCTTTGTCCCAGTTGATCAGCGGACGAAGAATCAAGGTATCGGTCACGCCGTCAATATGACGCAGGTTGGTTAAGGTTTGGCTTGATACTTGGCCAAGCGCCTCACCTGTGACCAAGGCCTGAATACCAAACTTCTCAGCGATCATACCGGCTGCGCGCATAAACATACGCTTTAGCACCACGCCCATTTGACCATCGTCGACCTTTTCCAAGATCTCTGCGACCACAGGTTCAAAATCGACCGAAATAAAGCGCACTTTGGCCGACGAGCCGTATTTGTTCCACAAGTAATAAGAGACTTGTTTAACGCCGATTTCATGCGCCGGACCGCCCAAGTTAAAGAAGCAGTAATGCACTTTTGAGCCACGCTTGATGTGCAGGTAGCTAGAAACACCGGAATCAAAACCACCTGAAATCAGGCTCAGCACATCTTCTTGCGTCCCTAATGGGAAGCCGCCCAAGCCTTTGTGGCGTGCGATCACTTGGTTAAGTTTGTCGCCTGCGACTTCAACCTTGACTGTCACATCTGGGTTTTGCAGCTTAACGCTGGCACTTTCCACCGCTTGGTTAAGGCCACCACCGACATAGCGTTCCAGTTCGATAGAGGTGAAATCATGCTTGCCACGACGCTTTGCGCGCACCACGAACGTCTTACCTTCAATGTTGGGGCGATTAAGTTCTAGCACTTGCTCGTAGATGTCGTGCAAGTCTTTAAACTCTGACTGCTTAACCTCTAAGACATGATGAATGCCCGGCGTGTGCGTCAACACTTCGATGGTTTCGTTGTAGTACTTATCAGACTCGGAGGTCACTTCGATGTGATCACGACGGTTAAATACCGCTACAGACTCCGTTCGGCTTTTGATAATGTTGCGAATATTACACTCTAGAATCTTGGTGAAGCGCTTGCGCACCGATTCACTTTTTACGAAGATTTCTGGATGGGGCTTAACGATAAATTTCATAGTTCACTTCACAAGTTCTGTTTCGCACATAAATAGAGGTTAGCCTTAACGCGTTGCGCTGGCTAAGGGCGCAGGATTATACACGAATGAGTGCGCATAAAAAAGACGAGCCATCGCTCGCCTTTTGACCATTCTCGATGACGCTAAGTTTCCGCCTCTCGAATCGCGCTTTTATCCCAACTGTTTTTGCCCTGACTACTTTTGCTTACTTTTGCTTTAGCTTAGTTGTCCAGTACAGGCACTTCATCGCTGAGCAGGGCTTCCCCTTGCAAGATGCTGATTTCAACTCGGCGATTGCGTGAGCGCTGCGCTTCGGTGTCATTAGGTCCGAGCGGCTGAGTATCCGCCATACCACGCACTTCTAAACGGCTATGGTCAAACCCTCTCACACGTTCCATTTCCTGTGCTACTGATACCGCACGCTGAGCGGACAGATCCCAGTTCGAGCGGTAGAGCTCCGAATCCAACCTTTGGTTGTCCGTATGGCCAGAGACGCGCACCACACCAGGAATGTCTTTAACAAGATCCGCTATCTGGCGCACTAAAGGACGGAACTTAGGCTGCAAGAAGGCAGAACCTTCAGGGAAGGCACCTTTTTCACGAATTCGGATATCGATTTGTTGGCCAAGATTTTCTACCTCAATCGCCCCTTGCTCAATTTCACGTTCTAGCGCTTTCTTGATACTTTCCATCAAGGTTTCAAGCTCTTGCGACTTCTCTGCCGATTGCTGTTGTTCGTTGTCTGATTCAGAGTTCTGGTTGTCTTGCGTTGACGTGTCGGGTGATTTACCGCCAGTCAGCTTGCCTTTGTCACGTTGGGTTCCCCCGGCGCGATCGGACTCGCCTTCATGAAACTCCAGCGTTTGCTGAGTGATGTCGATGGTTTGCTGCATGATGACGTCAATCGGCGTTGGTTCAGGTCGACCTGGTCTGAACTCTTGAGCAATGATGCTGGTCCCCTTCGGGATGTCTTTCACTTCCAAGCGGTTCTGTACACCAAACGCAAACTTCATTGATCCCGCGATCTGTTTGAACTTCAGTACGTCCATTTCAGAGAATGACAACAGCAGTACGAAGAAACACATGAGCAGCGACATCAAGTCGGCAAACGTCCCCATCCACAAGGGCAAACCAGGTGGCGGACATTTGCAATCGTTCTCATCGTCCATCTTTATTCCTTACTCGTTATCGACGTCAAGGGCACGCTTACCTTCATTGAGGTAATTTTTCAGATAGCTGTCGATAACACGAGGGTTTTGACCGTCTTGAATAGCCAGTACGCCATCCATGATCAAGCGACGGTTTAACTTCTCTTGCTCTCGGCGTAGGGAGAGTTTGTCGGCAATTGGGAAGAACACCATGTTAGACAAGATCGCACCGTACAGCGTTGTCAACAACGCCACCGCCATAGCAGGACCGATCGCTTTAGGATCGTCCATGTTCGACAGCATCGCCACCAGACCGACCAAGGTACCAATCATGCCCATCGCCGGCGCTACGTCACCAAAGGCGCGAAATACGCTGGTACCAAATTCATGTCGTTCGTCCGTCAAGGAGATGTCTTTTTGTAACGCGGCGCGCACGACATCGGCGTCATGACCGTCAACCAATAAGTCGATGCCCTTTTGCATGAAACTGTTGGTGATTTCCATCTCTTCGAGTGCAAGGAAGCCACCTTTACGAGCAGCGTCAGCCATTTCGACCACTTTAGCGATGAGATCTTCTGGCTCGTCCACCTTGAACATGAAGGCTTTGCCAGCAATCTTCGCCGCGCCAAAGAATTGCCCCATGGTAAACTTCATCAGTACAACAAAGGTCGAACCGCCGACCACGATCAATATCGATGTAACATCGATAAACATCATGATGCTTCCGCCAAGTATCATTGCCATGATGACGAAGGCAAATCCGCCAAGCAATCCCAAAAGCGTTGCTAAATCCACAAAGCACTCCTCATGCTAACTCCAAGCTTCTACCAAATTATATCGGCAACATGTTCAGATCTTTAGTTTTTTATAAGTTGCGCGTCACAACATCCATCTTTGCTTGACCAGAGTCACCGCGCAAGCTCGATTTTTCTGACAAATTTACTCGGTTAAATTTGACCATCATTGGCGGCTAAGGTAACTTTCGTCCATCTTTACAAATGTAGAAAAGTTATGGCGAGCAAGAAACCCGAAAATATGACATTCGAGGCAACAATTGAAGAACTGGATACAATTGTTGCAAATTTAGAGAATGGCGATTTGTCGCTCGACGACGCATTAAAGAAATTCGAACGCGGAATCACTCTTGCTCGTGCTGGTCAAGCTAAATTGAGCGATGCAGAACAACGTGTCAGCCTGCTACTTCGTAATGACGATGACGCGCCGCTCGTTGATTTTGATGCCCAGCCTGAATAACGGTTTTAGAAGATTCTCCTATGATTGAGGCCTTAACCTCTCTTCAACAGCGCAACAACGCTCAGCTGCAAGCTTGGCTCGATAGCTACCCACACCAGCATCTTCCGCTACTGGAGGCCATGCGCTATGGCTTACTGCTCGGCGGAAAACGCGCGCGACCTTTTTTAGTGTACATCACCGGCCAGATGCTCGGATGTGAGTTGGAATCATTGGACACGCCCGCAGCGGCGGTGGAATGTATCCACGCTTATTCCTTGATTCATGACGACCTACCCGCGATGGATGACGATGAGCTTCGCCGTGGCCAACCGACTTGCCACATTAAGTTCGACGAAGCGACCGCTGTGCTCACGGGTGATGCATTGCAAACGCTCGCCTTTACCATTTTAGCGCAAGGCCCATTACACCCTGAGGCCGAAAGTCTACGTATAAAGATGGTACAGGAGTTGGCGAATGCCTCGGGCGCCAATGGCATGTGTTTAGGCCAAGCGTTGGATTTAGCAGCGGAAAACCGCGCTGTGTCTCTTGAGGAGCTCGAAACCATCCATCGGAATAAGACGGGGGCACTGATGAAGTCTGCAATTCGTCTTGGCGCCCTCGCCGCCGGTGAACGAGGGGTCGAGGTACTGCCACATCTTGATCGTTACGCCGATGCCATTGGGCTGGCGTTTCAAGTCCAAGATGACATTTTGGACATCATCAGTGACACGCAAACGCTCGGCAAACCGCAAGGCTCAGACCAAGCGCTCAACAAAAGTACCTATCCCGCTTTGCTAGGATTAGAGGGAGCTATCAACAAAGCTCACACTCTGTTTAATGAGGCGCTTCAAGCATTGGAAGTGATCCCCTACAATACAGAATTACTGGAAGAGTTCGCCCGATATGTCATCGAGCGCAAGAACTAACACTATAAGCGCGCATAACTATGACTCTTGATATTTCAAAGTATCCGACACTTGCACTGGCTGACACGCCGCAGGAGCTACGCTCGCTGCCGAAAGATGTGCTGCCAGCGTTGTGTGACGAGCTACGCACCTACTTACTCAACTCGGTGAGCCAATCGAGTGGTCACCTTGCCTCCGGCCTTGGTACGGTGGAACTCACGGTCGCTTTACACTATGTCTACAATACGCCATTTGACAAGTTGATTTGGGACGTGGGTCATCAAGCTTACCCGCACAAGATTCTGACGGGTCGCCGTGAGCAAATGCCAACTATTCGTCAAAAAGACGGTCTGCACCCCTTTCCTTGGCGTGAAGAGAGTGAGTATGACACCCTCTCTGTCGGACACTCATCCACATCGATCAGTGCTGCGCTCGGCATGGCGATCAGCGCTGGGCGTGAAGGGAAAGATCGTAAAGTCGTTAGTGTAATTGGTGATGGTGCCATCACCGCAGGTATGGCGTTTGAAGCTATGAACCACGCCGGTGACGTTCACCCTGACATGCTGGTGATCCTCAACGACAATGAAATGTCCATTTCAGAAAACGTTGGTGCACTTAACAACCATCTTGCGCAAGTGTTGTCTGGCAGCTTGTACACCTCGATTCGTGAGGGGGGCAAAAAAGTCCTCTCTGGCGTGCCGCCGATTAAAGAACTGGTTCGTCGTACCGAAGAGCATCTAAAAGGCATGGTGGTACCAGGGACTCTGTTTGAAGAGCTGGGCTTTAACTACATTGGTCCTGTTGACGGCCATGACGTTAATGAACTAGTGAAAACGCTGAAAAACATGCGTGAACTCAGTGGGCCGCAGTTTTTGCATATCATGACCAAAAAAGGCAAAGGTTATGAACCCGCAGAAAAAGATCCCATCGGTTATCACGGTGTGCCTAAATTTGATCCAAGCCACAGCTCGCTGCCAAAAAGCAGCGGCGGTAAGCCGACATTCTCAAAAATCTTCGGTGACTTCCTGTGTGACATGGCGGCCATCGACCCGAAATTGATGGCCATCACGCCAGCCATGCGCGAAGGCTCTGGTATGGTGCGCTTCTCTAAAGAGTTCCCCAAACAGTATTTCGACGTTGCGATCGCAGAGCAACACGCTGTGACCTTAGCAACGGGCATGGCGATTGCGGGCAATCACCCTATCGTCGCGATCTACTCGACCTTCTTGCAGCGCGGTTACGATCAACTGATTCATGACGTCGCGATCATGGATTTGCCCGTCATGTTTGCCATCGATCGCGCTGGTCTGGTGGGCGCTGACGGTCAGACCCACCAAGGGGCGTTTGACTTAAGCTTTATGCGTTGCATTCCGAATATGGTCATCATGGCGCCGAGTGATGAGAATGAATGCCGACAAATGCTTTACACCGGCCATCAGCATCAAGGTCCTAGTGCCGTTCGTTATCCGAGAGGCAGCGGCATGGGCGTTGAGATTGAAACCGAGTTCACGGCACTGGAGATCGGTAAAGGGCGAGTGGTTCGTCAATCTCGCCACTCTCAAGAGGGCCCGAGTGTCGCTATCTTGAGTTTTGGTACCTTCCTTGCGAACGCACTCGAGGCGGCTGAGGGCCTAGATGCCACAGTTTCTGACATGCGCTTTGTTAAACCGCTTGATGAAGCTCTGATTCGTGAACTGGCAGCGCAACACGATGTGCTGGTTACCATTGAAGAAAACGCGATTGCCGGCGGCGCAGGTGCAGGCGTGATTGAGTTCATGATGAAGAATAAGCTACTCAAACCTGTGCTTAACCTGGGTTTACCGGATGAGTTTATTGCTCAAGGTACACAAGAAGAGTTGCATCAAGAGCTTGGCCTAGATGCAAAGGGCATAGAGCGCGCGATTCGCGATTATCTTGCTTGCTAAGCGCGTACTTTACCATTTCACGCACTTGCCCTAACAATTCAAGCCATAACAATTCAAGTCATAACAATTCAAGTCATAAAAAGAGCGCAGACCCAGTCTGCGCTCTTTGCGTTTGTGTTCTCATCAATCCGTTAAGCGTTCGAGCGGCCAAGACATCGACGCCATGATCCTCAGCCAACACTCATCGACTGGCGCAACGATGGTGATGGGCTCTTGGGTATAAGGATGAACAAAACTCAACCGCGAGGCATGCAGCATCAACCTGTGTGCATCAAAGACGTCACGAAACAATCGATTATGCTTACCATCACCATGTGTAGTATCACCGACGATAGGGTGCCTCAGGTGGGCCATATGGCGTCTAAGCTGGTGCTTGCGACCGGTAAGAGGCTTTAACTCCATTAACGCGTAGCGAGACGTAGGGAACAGTCCTGTGGAATAAGGCACCTCCGCTGTTGCCAGTGGACGATAATCGGTAATGGCCTCTTGCGCTTCCTTTTCTTGGCTCGCGAACTTGTCGGCGATTTTATCCAACTCTAACTTAAGCGCGTAGTCGAGGCGAGCCGCCTCATGAATCCAACCGCGCACAACGGCATGGTACGTTTTCTCCATTTGATGTTCAGCGAACATCGGCATCGCCTCTGCTGCCACTTCACTGGACAACGCAAACATCAGCACGCCCGATGTTGGTCTATCTAAGCGATGAAGAGGAAATACATGCTGACCAATTTGATCGCGAAGCGTCTGCATCACAAATTGCGTTTCGTGCTTATCCAACCAGCTGCGGTGTACCAACATACCCGCAGGCTTATTGACCGCGACAAAATACGCATCTTGGTAAAGAATCTCTAGCGTCATTGACACACCTCATCCACCTGTCTTATCAGTTCAAGCAACGGCTGATAGTCGCTGTTTGACTGCCAACACTGCTCAAAATAGGGCGCGATAGCAAAACCGCTCGGAAGAGGCTCACCGTTCTCGATCATTGCGGTCATTTTGTCGACAAAGATCCATTGAAGCCAAGCTTCAGGAGCAAGCTTATCCATCGCAAAGGGCTGTGCGATCACAAGTTGTGACTCATCAGGTCGAGTATGTTGCCAAAGTTGTAATGCTTGCAGTTGCGCTTGAATAGACGCAAACAAGGTGAGCAATTGTTGTTGCTGTGTCATAAACCTAAACGTGAAACCTTGAAATTAATGATAAGAGTACCATTTATAGAGGAAAGAAAGTTAGGACAATTCATCGATGGATACCATTCACTCACTCACTGACCTGCTGAAAAACAGCCATTGCGACTACCGTGTCTTCGATTTAGGCCGTCGCATCAGCGTCATTGATGCTCAGACATTTTCTGATGTGGAACAAGGACAGAAACCCTACCCTTACCCACTTCAACGTAAAGCACACCTCGCGATCGCCTATTGGAATGAACACAAGCAACCTTGGATTTGGTTTTTAAAATTCGAGTTGGATGAGCGCGGCTTGTTTCAACAATCGGACATTGGCCAATTTATTAAATACGTCATCGAGGCGATGGGCTCACGCTTAAATCAAGAGATGAGTGAGGAGCAGCAACAGAAGCTATCCAACAACCCCTATACGTTCAAACCCAGCGATGACAAAATGGCGGTTTTCCATAGTCAAATTCGTGCCGAGCTCGACCTTCCTTGTAGTCAGTACTATGAACACGCGCAACACTATTTCTCAGGTGGATTAGGCTTTGAACAATGGCAGACTGTCGGGCTTCAAGGCATCAGTGATATGTGCGCACGTCTAGGACGTGACCAAAATGGCGTGCATATACGTAAGTCCCTCACATCGCTGCCTAGCCAGCCCCTGTATGCTCTGCTTGGGGTGCTCGAACATACGTCACCACTACCAAGCAAATTAGCCGAGCGACTCAGTGAAATGGCGCACAAGGAGATGGAGGCCAAAACGCCGGATCTGTTTTTGCTCTCCGCACTGACTCGTGCGTTATCGGGCAGTCACCATCAACTGAGTCACCGCTTGGTTAAAACCCTCTTAGCCTCTCCGCGGCTCAGTCATCAAGAAGTGCTCATCGCTATTGCTGGCCGCTGCTGGCACTGGCTGTCAGATCAAGACATCGCAGAGCAGTTCTTGCTGCGACTGGCGCAAACTGGTAATCAAACACTCTTTAATCAGCTGTTTGCCGATCTGGTGATGCTCCCTGAGCTGCGTATGGTCCTGCTGCCGTTGCTCCACACCAGCCCCTCCCCTGAGTTGGCTCAAGCGCTGCTGAACCTTCAGAAAGCGACCAAAGCCGAGTAGAAAAGAGGGCGTATGATTGACAACTTGCTGGCCATCCTGGCACTGAGCTTTGGCTGTTTTATTTTTTGGCAACATCGTCGTCAGGCCGAGATCGCCAAAGCAATCGCCATACGTAAGTGCGACCAATTAGGCTTACAGCTCTTAAGTGTGGCGCTAGATGGACACAAACTAAAAACGCCACAAGGTCAGTGGCGTTGGCATACGATTTACCTGTTTGAATTTTCGTCGCTTGGTGACGACTGTTATCAAGGAACGATCACCATGCAAGGGTTTCACCTGCGTGATATCTGGTTAGAGCCACATCGCCTGTAGGCGCACAAAGGATTAAACACGCAGGGCCGCTAGACTAACGTCCGTAGGCAAAAGCATCGATAGGAAAAAGCATGGAATAAGAAAAGCCCCGATACTTGCGTATCGGGGCTATAGTCTTACTCGCAGCAGTCCGGCTACAAAAGGTGCTCCATGCATCTTCCTTAATAGTGACTGTGATCCGTCAGTCTCTTCCTACTTCGCCATCCTAGCGGTGTCCTGTTTGTCCTTTGTGCTAACCTTCCCCGTTAGCGCTCATCACTTGTTCCGTGAGCGGTGTCCTTGGCATCTTCCTGATGCTGTCCTGCCTCATCCTAGAGGGGTCCATTTCGTTCCTTGATCGCTAATGTCCTATCAGCGAAACCGTGTCCGTACGGCTATCCTAGCATCCTGCGCGATTGTCCATCCTGGCCAATCTCTCTTCATCCTGAAGAGTGCAATCCGTGCTGTTTCCTGTTCCGTGTCAGCATCCTTCCGACAGGGATTAATTTACGTGATTGACGATTTTGGACAAGTCTGATGATCATTTCTTTTATGTTTACAACTCATAAACAACACAAATAATCAAATACTATCAAACAGTTATATTTCACTATTGATATAAGAGCTAGCAAAATGACGAATTTTTCTCACACTCTTTGTGCGATATCTCGCACACGCAATTACCAAATTTTCTATTCGTTTTCTTCATCGTCGACGAGTATCATGTGATCGATTACACACAAGGAGTCACTATGCTTACTCAGGATGTTAGCCAAGAGCTCAAACAAGTATTAGAACAACTCAGCCAAGAAGGCAAAGAGCCGACGGTTGCCTTGGTCAAAGCCCGGCTTTCTACTCCCATTCCCATGCCAGCGCTGATCACAACGATTAAAAGCTGGAAATCGTCACAGCGCGTACCAAAAGTTGAAGTCGCGGCAAAGCCGCCGCTTGAAGAAGATCGCGTTGCTCAACTTGAGCAGCAAGTACGCGAGCTCACCGCCCGATTAGAGGCCATTGAAGCGAAGCTAGGCTAATAATCCAACGAGCCCGACAAATAAAAAGGCTTGGCATTTCACTGCCAAGCCTTTGTTTGTATACGTTAGCGTAATGCTAAGATTACCAGCCCGTCACTTCGCGGAGACCTTTACCGATCTCAGCCAGTGATTTCACCGTCTTAACACCTGCCGCTTCAAGTGCAGCAAATTTATCTTCCGCTGTTCCTTTACCACCTGAAATGATCGCACCCGCGTGGCCCATACGTTTGCCAGGAGGCGCAGTGACACCCGCGATGTAAGAAACAACTGGCTTAGTGACATTTTCTTTGATGTACGCCGCCGCTTCTTCTTCCGCAGTACCGCCGATCTCACCGATCATTACAATCGCTTCCGTTTCAGGGTCTTCTTGGAACAATTTCAGGATATCAATGAAGTTTGAACCTGGAATTGGGTCGCCGCCGATACCCACACATGTTGACTGACCAAAGCCTTCGTCTGTCGTCTGCTTAACCGCTTCGTAAGTAAGCGTGCCAGAACGAGACACAATACCGACTTTACCCTTCTTATGAATGTGACCCGGCATGATACCGATCTTGCATTCGTCAGGAGTAATAACGCCTGGACAGTTTGGACCAATCATGCGAACGCCGGTTTCTTCCAACTTCACTTTCACGTCGATCATGTCCGTGGTTGGGATGCCTTCGGTAATGGTAACGATAAGCTCAATACCCGCGTCGATCGCTTCTAAGATCGCGTCTTTACAGAACGGTGCTGGTACATAAATCACAGTGGCTGTTGCGCCTGTCGCCTCAACCGCTTCACGTACGGTATTGAATACCGGTAGGCCGAGGTGAGTTTGGCCACCTTTGCCCGGAGAAACGCCACCGACCATTTGCGTGCCGTAAGCAATCGCTTGTTCAGAGTGGAAAGTGCCTTGACCGCCGGTGAAACCCTGACAAATTACTTTGGTGTCTTTGTTAATTAGTACAGACATTATTTGCCCTCCGCAGCAGCAACAACTTTCTGAGCTGCGTCGGTGAGCGACTCAGCTGCAATGATATCAACATCAGAATTCGCAAGCACTTCACGACCGAGATCGGCGTTTGTACCTTCTAAACGAACCACAACCGGTACGTTTACACCTACTTCTTTAACCGCACCGATGATGCCCTCTGCGATCATGTCACAGCGCACGATACCACCAAAGATGTTGACGAGTACGGCTTTAACATTGTCATCAGATAAGATGATCTTAAAGGCTTCAGCAACACGCTCTTTCGTCGCGCCGCCACCCACATCTAGGAAGTTTGCAGGCTTGCCACCATGTAGGTTAACGATATCCATCGTACCCATCGCTAGGCCAGCACCATTGACCATACAGCCAACGTTACCATCAAGTGCAACGTAGTTAAGCTCCCACTGAGCAGCGTGTGCTTCACGCTCATCTTCTTGTGAAGGATCGTGCATTTCACGCAGTTTAGGCTGACGGTAAAGTGCGTTGGAGTCGATGTTAATCTTACCGTCTAAGCAAAGCAGGCTGCCTTCACCGGTAATCACCAACGGGTTGATCTCAAGCAGAGCAAGATCATATTGAGAGAACATAGTGCCAAGACCCATAAAGATCTTCACAAATTGTTTAATTTGGTCACCTTCAAGGCCAAGTTTGAAGGCAAGTTCACGACCTTGATAAGCTTGAGGGCCAACCAATGGGTCAATCGCCGCTTTGTGGATCAGTTCTGGCGTTTCTTCTGCCACTTTCTCGATTTCCACACCGCCTTCGGTTGAGGCCATGAATACGATTTTACGACTTGCACGGTCGACGACTGCACCAAGGTAGAGTTCATTGGCGATGTTAGACGCTTCTTCCACCAGAATCTTAGTAACCGGTTGGCCATTCGCATCAGTTTGGTAAGTCACTAGGTTCTTACCTAGCCACTTTTGCGCAAACTCTTTTACGCCGTCTTTGGTTTCGTGCAGTTCTACACCGCCCGCTTTACCACGTCCACCCGCGTGAACCTGACATTTGACTACTTTCTTGGTTGTCGAAATTCGACCGGCTGCTTCGTACGCTTCTTGAGGCGTGCTGCACGCGTAACCTTTAGGTACAGGCAAACCGAATTCTGCAAACAGCTGTTTGGCTTGATATTCATGCAAATTCATTTTGATATTCCGTTTATGTTCCCTTAAGGGATTATTATTTCCATAACGTCGCAGCGAACTGCATTACGTCTGTAGGGTCTTCTCAAATCAACCGCATATCTCGTTACCGACACTGCGATTCAAATGAAGGCCAGACAGTTGAGCGAGTCTAGCCTTTGAAACTTTAGACGTCTAGCTATCTAAGACAGCTAGACGTTTCAGCGATATTAAACGTCTAATAACAGACGTGCTGGATCTTCCAGTAGCTCTTTGATGGTCACTAGGAAGCCAACGGATTCACGGCCGTCAATCAGACGGTGGTCGTATGAAAGCGCGAGATACATCATCGGCAAGATCTCGACTTTGCCATCCACCGCCATTGGACGATCTTGAATTTTATGCATACCCAAGATTGCTGACTGAGGTGGGTTGATGATTGGCGTTGACATCAATGACCCAAATACACCACCGTTAGTGATAGTGAAGTTACCGCCCATCAATTCGTCGACCGTCAACTTGCCATCACGACCTTTAATCGCAAGCTCTTTGATGCCTTTCTCGATATCGGCAAAGCCTAGGGTGTCACAGTCTTTCAATACTGGTGTCACTAGGCCACGTGGCGTCGATACCGCCATGCTGATGTCGAAGTAGTTGTGGTAAACGATATCGTCACCATCGATTGACGCGTTCACTTCTGGGAAACGCTTCAACGCTTCCGTCACCGCTTTAACGTAGAAAGACATAAAGCCAAGGCGAGTGCCGTGGCGCTCTTCGAACTGATCTTTGTACTGTTTACGCAGGTCCATGATAGGTTTCATGTTCACTTCGTTAAACGTTGTCAGCATCGCGGTGTTGTTCTTCGCTTCCAGTAGACGGTTAGCCACTGTCTTACGAAGACGCGTCATAGGCACACGTTTTTGGCTACGTGCCGCTGCTGGCGCTTCAACGGCTGCAGGCGCTGCCGCTTGAGGTGCTGCTTTCGCGTTCGCAAGGTGCGCTTCAACATCTTCACGCGTGATGCGACCACCTACTCCCGTGCCTTTGACTTGACTCGCTTCAAGGCCATGCTCACCGAGTAGGCGACGCACTGCTGGGCTAAGTGCATCGTTGCTTTCTTCGCTCAATGATGCCTTGTGACGCTTGTCTGGTGACGCTTCTGACGCTTCTGTTGTGTCAGTCGTTGGCTCGCCGGCGACCGCACCTGGCTTAAGTTTGGCAAGGAGCTGCTTCGAGAGCACGGTTGCGCCTTCGACTTCAATAATGGCTTCGAGTACACCCGCTTCTGGCGCTGGGACTTCTAGAACCACTTTGTCCGTTTCAATATCCACCAACACCTCGTCACGCTCTACAACGTCACCAGGTTGTTTGTGCCACGTCGCGACCGTAGCGTCAGCAACAGATTCAGGTAAATCTGGAACCAGAATTTCAATTGTCATATCGGTTTCTTCCTTTAACTTCTAGTTCTTAATCCGAAGTTTTTGTATTCACGTTTAGCGCGTCTTCAACTAGCGCCTTTTGCTGTTTCAAGTGTACTGACATATAGCCGACCGCAGGAGATGCTGACGCAGGACGGCCCGCGTATTTAAGATCTGCGCCTTTCGGAATAGCAGCACGGAAGTTGTGTTGACTGCAGTACCAAGCCCCTTGGTTTTGTGGCTCTTCCTGACACCAGACAAAATCTTCCACGTTGGTGTATTGTTCGATAGCGGCTTTCACCTCTTCCAGCGGGAATGGGTAAAGCTGTTCGATGCGAACAATCGCGACGTCGTCTTGTTCATTGCTACGACGCTGCTCAAGTAGGTCAAAGTAGACCTTACCGGAACAGAACACGACACGTTTCACTTTGGCTGGCTCTAAGTTGTCGATTTCGCCAATTGCCGCTTGGAATGTGCCATCGGCCAATTCATCCATAGTAGACGTACACAAAGGATGACGCAGCAACGACTTTGGAGACATCACAATCAGAGGACGACGCATCGGGCGAACCACTTGACGGCGAATCATGTGGTATACCTGAGCTGGCGTAGACGGCACTACCACTTGCATGTTTTGCTCTGCACATAGCTGTAGATAACGTTCTAGGCGTGCAGAAGAGTGCTCTGGTCCTTGACCTTCATAGCCGTGCGGCAACAACATCGTCAAACCACACAAACGGGCCCACTTCTGTTCACCAGACGAGATAAACTGGTCAATCACGACCTGCGCGCCGTTGGCAAAGTCACCAAACTGCGCTTCCCATAGCGTCAGGCCGCCCGGCTCAGCGGTCGCATAGCCATATTCAAAGGCAAGCACGGCTTCTTCAGACAGCACCGAGTCAAATACCTGGAACGGGCCTTGTTTGTCGTGGATGTTAGACAGTGGCACATACGTGCTGGCGTCCGCTTGGTTGTGCAGTACTGCATGACGGTGGAAGAAGGTGCCGCGACCTGAATCCTGACCGGAGATACGAATACGCTTACCATCGTCAACCAAGGTGGCATAGGCTAAGGTTTCAGCCATACCCCAGTCGACCGCTTTCTCACCGCTTAACATAGCTTGACGATCGTTGTAGAGCTTATTCACTCGGCTCTGGAGCTTGTGGCTCTCTGGGTACTGACAAATACGTTTGCCTAGTTCAAGCAGACGCGCTTTATCAAAGGTATTGCTCCACGGCATATCCCACTCGTGGCCAAGGTATGGAGACCAATCCACTGAGTGCAGAGCCATCGGGCGCCACTCTTTGACCACAACTTCACCACGATCAAGTGCATCACGGTATTCGTTGACCAGTTGCGTGGCCACGTCGATACCGAAATCACCGCGCTCCATCAACACATCGGCGTAGAGCTTACGTGGTGTGGGGTGCTTCTTAATTTTTTGATACATCAGCGGCTGAGTCGCGTTCGGCTCGTCCGCTTCGTTGTGACCGTGACGACGGTAACAAACCAGGTCAATCACCACATCGCGTTTGAATTCGTTACGGTAGTCAAGGGCGATACGCGTCACAAACGCCACCGCTTCTGGGTCGTCTGCGTTGACATGGAAGATCGGTGCTTGGACCATCTTAGCGATGTCCGTACAGTACATGGTTGAGCGCGTATCTCTTGGGTTAGACGTCGTAAAGCCGACTTGGTTGTTCACCACGATACGAACCGTACCACCCACTTGGAAGCCGCGTGCTTGAGACATGTTGAACGTCTCTGCCACGACACCTTGACCGGCAATCGCTGAGTCACCGTGAATGGTGATTGGCAAAACAGTACTGCCGTCTTTATCACCTAAACGGTCTTGACGTGCACGTACTGAGCCCATGACAACTGGGTTGACGATTTCAAGGTGAGACGGGTTAAAAGCAAGCGCGAGGTGGACATCACTACCTGGGGTAGCGAAGTCAGCAGAGAAACCTTGATGGTATTTCACATCACCCGTTCCCCATGTTTCGTCGTGTTTGCCCGCGAATTCATCAAACAAATCTTGTGGCTTTTTACCGAGCACGTTGACCAACATGTTCAAACGGCCACGGTGCGCCATACCAATCACGACTTCACGCATACCGCTTGATCCTGCGTGACGAATCAGCTCTTTGGTCATAGGGATTAGGGCATCCCCACCTTCGAGTGAGAAACGCTTCGCGCCAGGGAACTTCGCGCCAAGGTAACGCTCTAGGCCTTCCGCTGCGGTAAGCTCGTCAAGGAATGTTCGCTTCTCGTCTTGGCTGAACGTCGGCTGGCCGACGACCGACTCGAGACGTTGTTGAATCCAACGCTTTTGCTCGGTGTCGGTCATGTGCATGTATTCAGCACCCACTGAACCACAGTAGATTTTTTTCAGCGAGGAGTAGATGTCTTTCAACGGCATGGTCTCTTGACCAATAGCAAATGAACCTACGTTGAAGGATTCTTCTAGATCGTCTTCTGTGAGAGAGTGGAAAGCAGGATCAAGCTCAGCCACAGGTGGGCGCTGCCATAATCCTAGGGGGTCTAATTGAGCCGCTTCGTGTCCACGAAAGCGGTAAGCATTAATTAACTGAAGTACTTTTACTTGTTTAGCGTCGACATCTGGATCACTAACTTGGACATTGTAATGCTTTGTTTCTTGAGCGAGTCGTCGGAAGTAGTCACGGACACGCGAATGTGGCTGTTCAACCACTTCGTTGTCAGGCTTAGGCAAGCCATCGAACACGCGTTTCCACTCCTCACTTACCAGATCGGGATCACTTAGATACAGTTCGTAGAGGTCCTCTACATACGTTGCATTGGCGCCAGCCAAGTGTGAAGACTCGAGCCATGCCTTCATCACGCCGTTGTGCATATTTTCCCTTAACCAGTAGTTTTCACGTTTGCTTCGGTCTGCGCCGAGCTAATAAGAGCCGGTCACGACATTATGACCGGCAATTTTTATTGTCCATTAAACCGAGCGGTTCACGAGCATGGTCTTAATGTGACCAATCGCTTTCGTCGGATTTAACCCTTTCGGACAAACACTTACACAGTTCATGATGCCGTGGCAACGGAAAACGCTAAATGCGTCATCAAGATTTGATAAGCGTTCATCTGTCGCCGTATCGCGGCTGTCAATCAGCCAACGGTAAGCGGCAAGTAGGCCCGCAGGGCCTATAAATTTGTCAGGATTCCACCAGAAAGACGGACAGGATGTCGTACAACATGCGCACATAATACATTCGTACAATCCATCCAAATGGGCACGTTCATCAGGAGATTGTAGGTTCTCTCTTGATGGGGGAAGTGCGCCGTCGTCAATCAAGAATGGCTTAACTTTCGCATAGTTATCATAGAACTGCGTCATGTCAACGATTAGATCACGCACGACAGGCAATCCCGGCAGTGGACGGATGACAATCTTGTCACCTTGCAATGCCGACAGCGGTGTAATACAGGCTAATCCGTTTTTACCATTCATGTTCAGACCGTCAGATCCACAGACACCTTCACGGCATGAACGGCGAAATGCAATCGTAGGATCTTGCTCTTTCAGAAGAATCAGAGCATCCAACACCATCATGTCAGAGCCTTCGTCGACCTCTAGAGTGTAGTCCTTCATATAAGGTTTGCTGTCTACATCTGGGTTGTAGCGGTACAAAGAGAAGTTTAGTTTCATGATTCAATCCTCCCTTAGTATGTACGTACTTTCGGCGGGAATGCTTCACGATGAACAGGTGTCATGTTGACATCACGCTTGGTCATCGCTTCGGTTTCCGGGTTATAAATTGAGTGACATAGCCAGTTGTTATCATCACGCTCAGGGAAGTCAAAACGGGCATGCGCTCCACGACTTTCCGTACGGTAGTTCGCTGCAACGGCAGTGGAGAACGCCGTTTCCATGAGGTTGTCTAGCTCTAAACACTCGATACGCTGGGTGTTGAACTCAGAAGATTTGTCCGCAAGGTGTGCGTCTTTTAAACGCTCACGAATGACTTTAAGCTCTTCGAGACCCGTTGCCATCGCGTCGCCTTCACGGAAGACAGAGAAGCTGTTTTGCATACACGTTTGCAAATCTTTGCGGATCTGAACTGGGTCTTCACCACCTTTACTGTTCTCCCAACGCATAGTGCGCGCCAGTGACGCTTCGATGTCAGACTCTGTCGCTGGGCGTGCTTCTGCTTGAGCCGCCAAAGTCTCGCCAAGGTGTAGACCCGTCGCTCGACCAAAGACCACCAAATCAAGCAGCGAGTTACCCCCGAGACGGTTAGCACCGTGCACAGATACAGAGGCAATTTCACCACAAGCAAACAGACCTTGAACTTCAACATCGCTGCCATCTGCCAGCTGTTTGATCGCTTGACCGGACACTTGAGTTGGTACGCCACCCATCATGTAATGACAGGTCGGGATAACAGGGATAGGCTCTTTAACCGGATCGACGTGAGCAAAGGTTCTAGAAAGCTCACAAATGCCTGGTAGACGCGATTCAAGCACATCTTTACCCAAGTGATCCAACTTGAGTTTGATGTGTGGACCCCATGGACCGTCACAACCGCGACCTTCACGAATCTCAATCATCATTGAGCGCGCGACCACGTCACGACCTGCTAAGTCTTTCGCATTCGGCGCATAGCGCTCCATAAAGCGCTCACCATCTTTATTAAGAAGATAACCACCTTCACCGCGACAACCTTCTGTAACCAGAACACCCGCGCCGGCAATACCAGTTGGGTGGAACTGCCACATTTCCATGTCTTGCATTGGCACACCAGCACGAAGCGCCATACCCACACCATCACCTGTGTTGATGTGTGCGTTAGTCGTTGAGGCATAAATACGCCCCGCACCACCTGTCGCAAGTACCGTAGCTTTAGATTTGAAGTAACAGATTTCACCCGTTTCCATGCAAATAGCGGTACAACCCATGATGGCGCCGTCTTGGTTTTTCACCAAATCAAGCGCGTACCACTCAGAGAAAATGGTGGTTTTGTGTTTGACGTTTTGCTGATACAGCGTGTGCAATAACGCGTGGCCCGTACGGTCAGCAGCAGCAGCAGTACGAGCGGCTTGTTCGCCACCAAACTCTTTCGACTGACCGCCGAAAGGACGTTGGTAAATGCTGCCATTGTCGAAACGAGAGAATGGCAGACCCATTTTCTCTAGTTCGATGACAGACTCTGGTCCGTTTTTACACATGTACTCAATGGCGTTTTGGTCGCCAATATAGTCCGACCCTTTAACGGTGTCGTACATGTGCCATTGCCAATCGTCTTTATGCGAGTTACCGAGCGCAACGGTAATACCGCCTTGCGCTGATACGGTATGAGAACGAGTTGGGAAGACTTTGGACAGCAAAGCACACGTCAGGCCTTGCTCTGAAATTTGCAGTGCAGCACGCATACCTGCACCACCAGCGCCGATTACTACGGCATCAAATTCACGAACTGGAATAGACACTTACGCACCCCACAATACAAATAGACCAGAGAAGAAATAACCCAATAGAATCGCGATCACACCCAACTGAAGCGCACCACGTAACTTGGCGCATTTGATGTAATCGGTCAGCACCTGCCACAAACCAATCCAACCGTGGATTAGGACAGACACGAGGGCGAGCATGGTGAATACTTTCGTAAACGTACCACCAAAGAACTGAGTCCAGGATATGTAAGAGATATCGGTGAAGGCACAAAAGCTCACCAGATAAATCGTATAGAGTGTCATGATGATGGCCGTAGCACGAATGAGTAAGAAATCGTGCACACCGTTACGACCAAAGGATGAGATGTGTTTTACCATACCATTACCCCCGCAAGTAGAGACAACACGGCTGTTGCTGCGAATGCAACCTTAGCGCTCATCGCGCCAGATTCCAGCTCTTCGAAATGACCCAAATCCATCAACAGGTGACGAATACCGCCTGCAATGTGATAGGCCAATGCCGTCAGAATGCCCCATAAGATGAACTTCACGAAGAAGCCATCGACGATGTCAGCGGCTTGCGCATAACCGACAGGGGATGATAAGGAAGTGTTTAATAACCAAAGTAAAATCCCGACCGCGACAAACGTAATCACACCAGAGACCCGGTGTAAAATCGATGCGATTGCTGTGATCGGAAAGCGAATGGTCTGCAAATCTAAATTAACAGGTCTTGACTTTCTTTCTTTCACGGGCTTGCTCACTCAGCTCCATTGAGCATTTATTGTTATGGATGAAATTTGGTTGCAAACCCACAAAAGCTAACATTTATTTAACACCCAACAGGTAATATACCCCAACTGAATTGTAAAATAATTGTTAACAACAAGATTCGAAACGTCACCTCACATTTGTTTCAGACCTTGAATTTATTAGGTTTACACCAAAATTTACAGCGTCACTATACGGCTCGCAACATTCTAATACAATTGATGTAACAATTTTTGCTACACAGAACAGATTTTTAACCTTACAGCTTCAAAAAATCAAAACAAGTGCACACATCAGAGTAGAAGAATTGACTTTAATACGGAAGACACGTACAAAAATGTCACACAAACATCCTGGATGGATTAATAATAAACAAAGGAGATTGTTATGGCAGATAAGAAAGCGACCCTTCATGTCGAAGGTCAAGCGCCGATCGAGCTGCCAATTATGGAAGGTGCCCTAGGTACTCCTGTAATTGACGTTCGTAAACTTGGAGCAAATGGATTCTTTACTTTTGACCCTGGTTTTCTTGCCACTGCATCTTGTGAATCTCAAATCACCTACATCGACGGCGGCAAGGGTATTCTTTTGCACCGCGGTTACCCCATTGATCAGCTCGCTAACAACGCTGATTATCTAGAAGTATGTTACATACTTCTTTATGGTGAAGCCCCAACACGTGAACAATATGAGCAATTCAAAAAGACAGTAACCCGTCATACGATGGTTCATGAGCAAATCGCTAGCTTCTTCCACGGCTTTAGACGTGATGCTCACCCAATGGCCGTCATGTGTGGTGTGGTCGGCGCTCTTGCCGCCTTCTACCACGACTCACTGGACATCAACAACGACGAACATCGCGAAATCACAGCGTATCGTCTACTTTCGAAAATGCCAACATTGGCGGCCATGTGCTACAAATACTCGATTGGCCAGCCATTCATTTATCCACGGAATGATCTCAGCTACGCAGAGAACTTCCTACACATGATGTTCGCAAACCCTTGTGAAGAGTACGAAGTGAACCCTGTTGTCGCCCGTGCGATGGATAAGATCTTTACTCTGCACGCTGACCACGAACAAAATGCGTCAACCTCAACAGTGCGTCTTGCTGGTTCTTCTGGCGCGAACCCGTTTGCTTGTATCGCGGCAGGTATCGCCTCATTATGGGGCCCTGCGCATGGTGGTGCGAATGAAGCCTGTTTGAAGATGCTCGAAGAAATCGGCAGCGTTGACAACATCCCAGAGTACATTGAACGCGCGAAAGACAAAGACGACCCATTCCGTCTGATGGGCTTTGGTCACCGTGTTTACAAAAACTACGACCCGCGTGCAACCGTGATGCGTGAAACTTGTCACGACGTACTTAAAGAACTCAACATTCAAGACCCATTGCTCGATGTCGCGATGGAGCTAGAACGTATTGCGCTATCCGATGAGTACTTCGTTTCGAAGAAACTGTACCCGAACGTCGATTTCTACTCAGGCATCATTCTTAAAGCGATTGGCATTCCTGTCTCGATGTTTACCGTTATCTTTGCGCTTTCTCGTACTATTGGTTGGATCGCACACTGGAACGAAATGCACAGCGACCCACTCAACCGTATCGGCCGACCACGTCAGCTCTACACTGGTGAAGTGCAACGCGACTTTCAGCCTATTCATGAACGTGAATAGCCTGTCATAAGAAACACAAAGGGTTGAGATCGTCTCAACCCTTTTTTGTTTTTTTGAGTATTCGCGCCCAGTTATACTGGATTATCGATGTCGATAAATTCAACCTCTAAGCCGTGCTGCGCGGCTAACCACTCCCCTAGAGCTTTCACCCCATATCGCTCAGTCGCATGGTGACCCGCGCTAAAATAGTGAATACCCCGCTCTCGCGCTGTGTACGTCGTTCGCTCTGAAATCTCACCAGAAATAAACGCATCCAGACCTTGGTTGGCAGCCAGCTCAATGAAATCCTGACCACCTCCGGTACACCAGCCAATGGTTTCAATCACACTGTCGCCGCTTTCAGGCAGAATATGCAGTGGCGGGCGATTGAGTGCTGCATCAATCTTGTGTGCTAACTCAGCGCCTGTCATAGGACGCCTTAAACGACCAAACATGGCGACGGATTGAGGGTGCCCTTCCAGTCCACCTTCTACATCGATATCCAGTAACTTGGCAAGCTCAGCGTTGTTACCAAGCTCCGGATGAATATCAAGAGGTAAGTGGTAACCGTACAAATTGATGTCATTTTTGATCAAGGTTCGAATGCGCTTTCCTTTCATCCCTCGAATGGGTTCTGGCTCACCTTTCCAAAAATAACCATGATGTACGAGTAGCGCCTGCGCACCTCGCTCGACCGCTTGCTCAATCAGGGCTTGCGATGCGGTGACGCCCGTCACGACCTTAGTGATCTCAGCTGCGCCTTCCACTTGTAAGCCATTCGGCGCGTAATCTTTGATTTGCTCTGGCGATAACTTTTGATTGAGGATTGCTTCGAGTTGTAAGTGATTCATGACCACATTCCACATTATCGGTTGTTTGCTCAGCGGCCAGTGTATGTCAAGCTAGTCCGCAGTGACAACCAAGCCCTAAAGAAAGATGACACAATTCACCCGATTCTATCAATGGCTGACCGCTACGCCGCCCTTGTTCGAGCTAACCCCGCCGTTTTGCTCACTCACGACCCTAAACCCCACCCCTTTGGACTCGCTGCCCTATACTGGCAACGCACGTTTGGGGTTCGTTTATCAATATTTGGTGACTCAAGCCTTAAACAACAGCAAGCGCTATGACGTCATGTTGGATGAATTGCAAATTCAAAGCCCAGAGGGAAGAACCTTGGGCGCGATTGATTTGATTGTTTATGACCACCAAACCTCTCAGCATCAGCACTGGGAGCTGGCCATTAAGTTTTACTTACTCCACAACGGCCGATGGTATGGGCCGAATGCACACGATCAACTGGATAAAAAACTCGACAGAATGCTCAATCACCAACTATTGATGAGCCAAACGGCGGCGTTTGTTGAGCAATACCCACAATATCAAACACTGGAGAGTAAGTTGTTACTTCAGGGCCGCCTCTACATCAATCCATTTCAGCCTGAGACCATTCCTAGCCACTGCCTAGGTTATGCGCTTAACCCAAGTCAAATCAGTGGCTACTGGTGCTATGCAAGCCAATGGGAACAGATCAATAAGCCACTGTTCTCTTTGGATAAGCATCAATGGGCGGTGGGCAACCGCGAGATGGGAGAGCCCGTGACGCTCGACTCAGAGCGATTTGTCCATGCACAAACGCAAGACGGAGAGTTTTGGTTTATTGTTCCTGATACTTGGCCAAACTGACGTCAAACGCAGAGTGACGATGGCTCTCACAACCCGACAGCAAGTCGCTAAGTGAAAGATAACGTGGAATATCATATGGCAGGTAATAAAGCAGCACAAACAAAAAAGGCTACCCGAAGGTAGCCTAGTTTGGTGTCTCCTGTGACTGAAAACGAGAGCGTCGCTATTATAGCCCTGCGTCAGCAAACACTTGATTCACGATCTGCTGTGCTTCCGCTTCAATCTGCTTAAGATGCTCAGCCCCTTTGAAACTCTCACAGTAAATCTTGTAGATCTCTTCCGTACCGGATGGACGAGCCGCGAACCAACCGTTATCGGTCGTGACTTTGAGACCACCAATGGCCGCACCATTGCCTGGCGCATGCGTCAAGCGAGCAGTGATAGGATCGCCCGCCAAGGTTTGCGCACTGACCATTTCCGCAGATAGCTTTTTCAACACCTCTTTCTGTGGCCCATTTGCGACCGCTTGAATTCGGTTGTATTGAGACTCGCCATGCTTTGCCGCCAACTCTTCGTAGTACTGCTGTGGATTCTTGCCGGTGACGGCAGTGATCTCAGCGGCAAGCAAACACAAGATGATGCCATCTTTATCTGTTGACCAAGGTGTCCCATCTTTACGTAAGAATGACGCGCCAGCACTCTCTTCGCCGCCAAAGCCAAACTTACCTTCATACAGGCCATCCACAAACCATTTGAAACCGACAGGTACTTCACACAGCTCACGTCCTAAATCCGCCACAACACGGTCAATCAAGGCGCTTGAGACCAAGGTCTTGCCCACGGCGACATCTTGTTCCCATCCTTCACGATGGCGGTAGAGGTAATCAATGCAGACAGCTAGGAAGTGGTTAGGATTCATAAGCCCTTTTGGCGTCACGATGCCGTGGCGATCGTAGTCAGGGTCGTTGCCAAACGCGAGATCATATTGATCTTTCAGCGCGAGCAGCCCCGCCATAGCGTACGGTGATGAGCAGTCCATACGAACCACACCGTCTTTGTCTAACGACATAAACTGGAACGAGGGATCAATCGCTTCGCTAACTAAAGTGAGGTTAAGGTTGTAAGTGGATGCGATTTGACGCCAGTAATCAATACCACTGCCACCGAGTGGATCAACGCCGAGGGTCAAATTCGCTTTTTGAATCGCTTCCATGTCAATCACATTGACTAGGTCGTCCACATACGGTTTCACCAAGTCGACTTCAGAAAACAGTTCAGAGGTTTTCGCTTCTGCCAACGGCATGCGCTTCACGCCTTGTAAACCCTCTGCGATCAACACGTTCGCGCGATCCTGAATGGCTTTGGTTAGGGCATCTTCTGCTGGGCCGCCATGCGTCGGGTTGTACTTAATTCCGCCATCTTGCGGTGGGTTGTGAGAAGGCGTGATCACAATACCGTCCGCTTTTTGCTCATGCTGGAGGTTGTAACTCAATATCGCATGAGAGACGCCAGGCGTCGGCGTGTAGCCGTTGTCTTGCTGCGCAATCACCTTGATGCCATTGGCAACAAGCACTTCAACCACCGTTGAGAACGCTGGCTCTGACAACGCGTGTGTGTCCTTACCGACAAACAATGGCCCGGTGGTGCCTTTCTCGGCACGCACTTCTGCGATGGCTTGGGCAATCGCCAAAATATGATGCTCGTTAAACGTAGATTTGTCTGCACTACCACGATGGCCTGACGTACCGAACTCCACTTTATGATCTGGGTTGCTCGCTTCAGGTTGAAGTAAAAAGTAGTTTGCCACTAAGGCAGGGATATTATGCAGATCTTGCTGCTGAGCCTTTTGTCCCGCTCTCGGGTGCATAGCCATGTCGACATCCTTTCTTAAATTGGGAAGAAAACAAAAAACCTCATAATACTTGAAGTTATTCGTGCATTATGAGGTTTAAATCCGATTTCTTTGACGGTGATTACAAGTTTCTAAATCGAGTTAATCACTTTCTCAATCAGATCGGCGGGGAAATTCATGCGAGCCATCAATTGCTCAACCATTTGGCGTTTACGGCTCGTGTTGTTGTTGGTGATCACCCAAAATGGCGTGCCAGGAATCGCCTTAGGCTTGGTCGTATTGCCACTTTCTAACAAGGTCGCTTCATTGTCAGCGAAATAGACACGTTTACGACCTTTCACTTGTGTTGCTTCTGAAAAACCAGTTGGGTCGATTCGATGAAGAGTAGAGAGTACTAGCATAAAGCGGTCAATCGCTTTCTTCAGCCCTGCAAACTCATCGGAAATCAGCAGTGAGCGCATCGCTTTGACGCTATCCACACGCTCTTCAAACACAGCGTCTTTACTGACAACCACGCCTTTCTTTGCTGTGGGCGTTGTTGCGAGCGACTCCGTTTGCTGGCGGTCAGCGTTTAGTAAACGACGGAGAATATCAGAAGCACTCTCCCCAATATGCTGGGTCTGACTTGCGATGTAACGGTATAGATCCTCATCAACCTCAATTGTTTTCATTCGCTTTTCACAATCTCTATGTTTAAACTCTTGGGGATTATAGCGAGATCTTCGCGCAGACTCTACGTTAAACCCACACGAATAAACAAAAAACGAAGTTTTAAAATGTCACCATTGCTCAACTACAAACTTGAAGGACAAGGACCCACCGTTGTTCTGCTTCATGGCTTATTTGGTAACTTGGACAATCTCGGTTTACTGGCGCGCGATCTGCGTGAAGACCACCAAGTGCTAAGTGTTGATCTTAGAAATCATGGCCAGTCTTTTCACAGCGACGAACACAATTACGATGTGTTGGCCAGTGATGTCCTGCGTTTGCTCGATCATTTGAGCATTGAAACCGCGATCGTCGTAGGGCACTCGATGGGCGGTAAAGTCGCCAT
Organism: Vibrio sp. R11-SG3-ISO3-SZ; assembly: GCF_059834345.1. Taxonomy (NCBI): domain Bacteria; kingdom Pseudomonadati; phylum Pseudomonadota; class Gammaproteobacteria; order Vibrionales; family Vibrionaceae; genus Vibrio; species Vibrio sp. R11-SG3-ISO3-SZ. Next base: position 14,332 of record NZ_JCBDGX010000078.1, on the reverse strand, counting down.
GGCGCTGGCCGGATTGGCCCCAACTCGAGTACATAAGCTGATCGTGCTCGACATGGCGCCAGTGCGATATACACAAGCAAGACATGATAATGTCTTTAAAGGACTAGAAGCCGTACTCGCAGATCGGCCACAATCTCGTCAGCAAGCCCTATCCCTTCTAGCGCAGCACATTGACATCGGTGGCGTCAGGCAGTTTCTGAGCAAGTCGCTGTATAAAGAAGGCGATCATCTCGCGTGGCGCTTCAACGTAACGAGCCTAAAAAACAATTACTGGGATATTTTAGGCTGGCAATCCTTATCCCCAGTAGATGTCCCGACCCTCTTTCTCAAAGGAGGCGAATCGGATTACCTTACCGCCGAGCATCAACCAGCGGTTCAGGCGCAATTTCGCCACGCTAAAGCACACGTTATTGCCAATACAGGTCATTGGTTGCACGCAGAAAAGCCCGCTGAAGTATTGCGCGCGATTCGCAAGTTTATTGGCTAGCCATCGAATACGCGTTCAATCTCTCCTGACCGTTAACTTTACGAGTTAACAATGGTATAGTGCAGCGCAAGTAATTTGGCATAAGGGATTCCATGCTTTACGACTATATGAACATGCTTGAGTCGATAGGTCTCGACTTGCTTTTTGCGTCTATCTTTTTTCTCATCGGTATGGCGATAAAAGATGTACTCAAAGCGGGAAATGTCCCACCATTTGGTCGTCGAATTGTATGGTTAGTCCTATTCCTGGGCTGCGCTGGCTTTATTGCCAAAGGCATCATTCAGCTTAGCTGGGAAGGTGGTGGTCTGGGGTAACAGGCCAAACGCGGTTCGCCATTTGGCCCGCCACAACACGTAAAAGTAAAGGTAACGAATCTATGGCAAGTGTAGGTATCTTCTTTGGTAGCGACACAGGTAACACTGAAGCTGTTGCGAAGATGATTCAAAAGCAACTGGGTAAACAACTGGTTCACGTTCAAGATATTGCCAAAAGCAGTAAAGAAGACATTGATAGCTTCGATCTTCTGCTTTTGGGTATTCCTACTTGGTACTACGGTGAAGCACAATGTGACTGGGATGACTTTTTCCCAGAGCTAGAGCAAATCGATTTCTCGACCAAGTTAGTTGCGTTATTTGGTTGTGGCGATCAAGAAGATTACGCAGAGTACTTCTGCGACGCCATGGGCACAGTACGTGATATCGTTGAAGCAAAAGGCGGTACGATTCTCGGTTACACCTCAACCGATGGTTACGAGTTTGAAGCATCAAAAGCCCTAGTTGAGGGTGACGATAGCCAATTTGTCGGTTTGTGTATCGACGAAGATCGCCAACCAGAATTGACTGAAGACCGCGTTAACAACTGGTGTAAGCAAATCCATGAAGAGATGTGCTTAGCTGAGTTGGAAGACTAAGCTGACCTTTTAAAAAAACCTCCATCTTTGGAGGTTTTTTTGTACTTAATCCAGTCTGTTATGCCGATTGAGGCGCCTGTTCCTCATCCCTAAACTTCGGTTTTTTACGTACATACAACTTACGTTGTACTTCCGATACCACCATACCGTTGCTGTCTTTTACATGCGTAATGAACTCTGGAAAGCACTTGTCGCCCCCTGCGGTTTGAGTCAGGATATCATCAAGCATCTGCTGAGAAATCAAGAAATCGGCGTGCAAGTCACTTTGTCCCGGCTTGATGAAGTTGATGCTCGCTTCTTTGTCCCACACGTAATATTGCTTGCCCAAAATCCCCATCAGCATTAACGAATAGACGGGATCGGTCAGGGAAAAAATGCTGCCCCCATATTGGGTACGATTGGCATTCTTGTTCCACCAGCGTAACTTGAGCTTCATCTTCACCTCACGAAAGTCTTCACTGATCGACACAATACGAATCCCAGCCCCCCAAAACGGTGGCCAAATATTAAGGGCAAACTTCACAACACTGGGTTTATAGATCTTTTCAAGTAGCGTAGACATCCGTGAAATCCTAAACTGTTTACATTGCCAAAACGTTAACAAACTGTAACTCATTAGACCAGTACTATAAGTGACCGCTCGCTAGTTTATGATAAAACATGAGTAACCCTTTGAGATTCGGGTTTATTGTTATTAACGAGTACCCTATAATGATTGGAATATTGGATTCTGTTTAATGCCGCAGAACATCAACAGGAAAGTATATGTCAGATAACAACCAAGCGCTGAAGGATGCCGGTCTTAAAGTCACTCTTCCGCGACTCAAAATTTTAGAAGTATTACAGCAACCAGACTGCGCGCACATCAGTGCTGAAGATTTGTACAAGAAACTCATCGATCTGGGTGAAGAAATCGGTCTGGCTACTGTTTACCGCGTTTTAAACCAATTTGATGATGCTGGCATTGTGACCCGTCACCACTTTGAAGGTGGAAAATCAGTCTTCGAACTGAGCACTCAACACCATCACGACCACTTAGTGTGTCTAGACTGTGGTGAAGTGATTGAATTTTCAGACGAAATCATCGAAGAGCGTCAACGAGAGATCGCCTCTCTGTACAATGTCCAGCTGACCAACCACAGCTTGTACCTATACGGTAAGTGTGGCGATGGCAGTTGTAAAGACAACCCTGACGCGCACAAACCTAAAAAATAACAGTAGATCAGTGCAAAAGCTAACTAGGCACTGTCTCTTTTCTGCTGATTAAAAAAATGCCAGTCATCAAGACTGGCATTTTTTATCGCTCACTGGCGACTCTAATAGGATTCGTTGCGCTTACTGAGCTTCAATCTTAGCCCAAGTATCACGCAAGCCAACGGTACGGTTAAAGACCAACGCCTCTGGCTTAGAGTCTTTCGCGTCCGCGCAGAAATAGCCCATACGCTCGAACTGGTAACCTTTCTCCGCTTCAGCGTTGGCTAGGCTTGGCTCAACAAACCCATTCATCACCATCAGTGAATCAGGATTGATCGTCTCAGCAAAGTTGTCCGCTGCGGCTGGATTTGGCACAGTAAACAAGCGATCGTAAAGGCGAATTTCAGCCGGTAAGCCCTTATCTGCTGATACCCAGTGAATCACACCTTTCACTTTACGGCCATCCTCAGGATTTTTGCCGAGTGTTTGGTCGTCGTAGCTGCAGTAGATAGTGGTGATATTACCTTGCTCGTCTTTCTCGATACGCTCAGCCTTAATGACGTAAGCACCGCGAAGACGCACTTCTTTACCAAGAACTAAACGCTTGTACTTTTTGTTGGCTTCTTCACGGAAGTCTTCACGCTCAATCCAAACCTCACGAGTAAACGGCACTTGGCGCTCACCCATCTCAGGCTTGTTAGGGTGGTTGGCGACCGTTAATGTCTCTACGCGCTCTGGCTCAAAGTTCTCGATAACCACTTTAACAGGGTCCAGTACCGCCATCGCACGTGGTGCGTTTTCGTTCAGGTCATCACGAATACAAGACTCAAGCGAGCTCATTTCGATCATGTTGTCTTGCTTGGTCACACCAATGCGCTTACAAAACTCACGAATAGAGCCCGGCGTGAACCCTCGGCGACGTAAACCAGAGATGGTTGGCATACGAGGATCATCCCAGCCGCTCACCAACTTCTCTGTCACTAGTTGACTTAGCTTACGCTTAGACATTACCGTGTATTCAAGATTCAGACGACTGAACTCATACTGGTGTGGCTGACTGTCAATCGTGATGTTCTCTAGCACCCAGTCGTACAGACGTCGGTTGTCTTGGAACTCCAACGTACACAAAGAGTGAGTGATCCCTTCAAGAGCATCAGAGATACAGTGTGTGAAGTCGTACATTGGGTAAATGCACCACTTGTCACCGGTCTGGTGGTGAGTTGCAAATCGAACGCGGTAAAGCACAGGATCACGCATCACCATAAACGACGAGGCCATATCGATTTTGGCGCGTAGACAAACCGTTCCCTCTTCAAAACCACCCGCACGCATTTTTTCAAATAGCGCGAGGTTCTCTTCAACACTGCGGTCACGATATGGGCTAGGTTTGCCCGGTTGAGTCAACGTACCACGGTACTCACGAATCTGCTCAGGACTTAGCTCTTCAACATACGCTAAGCCTTTGTTAATTAATTCAACCGCGTACTCGTAAAGCTTGTCAAAGTAGTTGGATGAGTAACAAATCTCACCATCCCACTCAAAGCCTAACCAGCTCACATCATTCTTAATCGACTCAACGTATTCGACGTCTTCTTTTTCTGGGTTCGTGTCATCAAAACGCAGATTACACTTGCCCTGATAGTCTTGAGCAATACCAAAGTTTAAGCAAATTGACTTAGCGTGACCGATATGAAGGTAGCCGTTTGGCTCCGGCGGAAAACGAGTATGCACGCTAGTGTGTTTACCATCCGCTAAATCTTTATCAATGATTTGGCGAATGAAATTCGATGGACGAGCTTCAGCTTCACTCATCTATAGCACCTCAATTGTTTTAGTATTGTTCAGAAAAATTTCTCTAAAGGGAAAAGTCCTTTAGGGCATATAGCGGGTAATGATCCACAATTCTAAGCGGATACACAACAAGAACAGGTCTTTTCTTGAGAAATAATAAGTGTTGATAAACGATGCCCGATAAAGCGCGCAGTTTTCAACCAACATAGCCCGGTCCAAACGAGATTTTGGGCCGCAAAAGAAAGAGCCTCCCAATGGGGAGGCTCCGTTTTAATTGTCTTTAGACTCGATTAAGAAGGCAGTTGCACTGGCGTCAGATCTTCATCGGCTGGAATGTTTTTCATTTCGCCGGCAATGATTTCCGCAAGTGGGCCAAGGATAACTTGAAGGTTGTTCGCGCCAAGTTTAACCACACCCATTGCTCCTAGGTTTTTCAACACTTTCTCATCAACAATGCTGGTATCTTTGATAGTCAGACGTAGACGAGTGATACAAGCGTCGATGTTAGTTAGGTTCTCATGGCCACCTAGTGCTTTTAGGTACTGTTTAGCCAACTCAGATGAGTTCTCAGAACCTGAAACTTCAGTAGCTTCGTCGTCTTCACGACCTGGTGTTTTTAGACCAAACTTCAGAATAACGGTACGGAACACTGCGTAGTAGAGACCGAAGAACACAAGACCTTGTACAATCAGCATGTACCACTTAACCGCCAGTGGGTTACGCGTTGATAGTACCATATCCACGAGACCAGCCGAGAAGCCGAAGCCTGCAATCCACTCCATTGATGCAGCGATATAAACAGAGATACCTGTTAGCAACGCGTGCAATACGTACAGTAGCGGAGCTAGGAACATGAATGAGAACTCTAGAGGCTCAGTCACACCTGTGAAGAAAGAAGCAAAGCCTGCTGCGATCATGATAGACGCGACTTTTTCTTTGTTCTTCGCTTTAGACGTGTGGTAAATCGCTAGCGCTGCACCAGGTAGACCAAACATCATGATTGGGAAGAAGCCCGCTTGGTACATACCCGTTACACCTGGGATTGCCGTACCTTCAGCGATGGATTTCGCACCACCTAGGAAGTTAGGAATATCGTTGATGCCCGCCACGTCGAACCAGAATACTGAGTTCAATGCGTGGTGTAGACCGACAGGGATAAGTAGACGGTTAAAGAATGCGTAGATACCAGCACCGACTTCGCCCAAACCTTGGATACCTTCACCAAAGCTCACTAGACCGCCGTATACTGATGGCCATACATACATCAATACGAACGATAGGAAGATACCTGCGAACGATGTCATGATAGGTACAAGACGCTTACCGGAGAAGAACGCGAGCGCTTTGTGCAGCTCAACATGTGAGAAGCGGTTGTAGATTTCTGCCGAAATGATACCCACTAGGATACCCACGAACTGGTTTTGAATACGACCGAATGCCGCAGGGACTTCGCTTGCATCAATACCTTGGATTTGAGCAACGGCACCTGGAGAAAGCAGTTTCGTCACTACGTACATCATGACGAGACCAGCCAGAGCAGCGGCACCGTCTTTGTCTTTAGATAAACCGTAAGCCACGCCCACAGCAAATAGCCATGACATGTTATCGATAATAGCGGCACCAGCCTGAATCAAGAAACCAGCAAGTGCGCTGTTTGCGCCCCAACCGTTTGGATCGATCCAGTATCCAACACCCATTAGTATTGCTGCAGCAGGTAGCGTGGCGACAGGCACCATTAACGCTTTACCTACTTTTTGGAAATAACCAAGAATATTCACCTTAAGTTCCCCCTATAGGATTTTTAATTGGTCGAGTAACTTTTTTTAGTTGCTCAATTTAGTCCTTGTCAGTTTATGATATTAATTTTGCTCCGCAAATTAAAAGCTCATCATTTGTGATCATAATCACCAGATACAGGGGTATTTCGAGGTTTTTGCTAGCCAGATCATAAAACTTATTTTACAATGCGAATAAATGAGATTTATCGGCTAGTATCAGTGCATAAGTCAGAGGCGGAAACATAGTAAAAACTCATGGATAACATGATGTTATTACGACATTTAAAGAGAAAGACAAACAGAAACTCGCCCTGACACTGTCTTAGGACAGAATTCAAAACTGAACCAAGTCAGCGTAAAATGACGCTTCGGCTGGTAAAGATATTTCGCGATCTAATTGAAGTTTTCAAATAAAGTTGTCGGATCAATTCATTGCTCTTCAGTTTGATCTATAAAAGAATGAGAAATGTGACCCTAACTCGTTGACGGGTCTATACCTATAAGGATTTGCTGACCATGTATGCGCTAACCAACTGCAAACTCTACACCGGCAGTGACGTTCTAACGAACCACGCTGTGATTGTGAACCAAGGGCTCATTGAGGCAGTTTGCCCCGAAGACACTCTGCCACAGACGATCAAAACCATCGACCTAAAAGGCGCAAACGTCAGTCCAGGTTTTATCGATCTGCAACTGAACGGGTGTGGCGGCGTAATGCTGAATGACGAAATCACAGCGCAGACTATGCAAATCATGCATCAAGCCAATTTAAAATCGGGCTGTACCAGTTACCTGCCGACTCTGATTACCTCTTCCGATGAAGACATGCGCTCCGCCGTCGCGGCGGCTCGCGAGTATCACGCTCAATATCAAAACCAATCTCTCGGTCTTCACCTTGAAGGGCCTTATCTCAACGTAGCGAAAAAAGGCATTCATAGTGTCGACTATATTCGCCCTTCCGATGACAGCATGATTGACTTTATGTGTGACAACGCCGATGTCATCGCTAAAGTCACACTCGCGCCAGAGCACAATGACGCCGCTCATATTGAACGCTTAAGTGCAGCCGGCATCGTGGTCTCGATTGGTCACACGAATGCCACCTATGCACAAGCTCGTCAAAGCTTCGATTCAGGGGTGACGTTTGCCACTCACCTCTTCAATGCCATGACCCCAATGGTTGGCCGAGAGCCAGGGGTGGTCGGTGCGATTTATGACACGCCAGGTGTTTACGCGGGCATCATTGCAGACGGCTTCCACGTCGATTACGCCAACATCCGAATTGCGCACAAAATTAAGGGTGAAAAATTAGTATTAGTGACCGATGCCACAGCTCCTGCAGGCGCTGACATGGATTACTTTATTTTTGTAGGTAAGAAAGTATATTACCGGGATGGCAAGTGTGTCGATGAACATGGCACACTAGGCGGTTCAGCCTTAACCATGATTGAAGCAGTTCAAAACACGGTTGAGCACGTCGGTATCGCTCTGGACGAAGCCCTTCGCATGGCAACCCTTTACCCTGCGAAAGCAATCGGTGTAGACAATAAACTGGGTCGAATTAAAAAAGGCTTAGTGGCAAACCTCACCGTATTCGACCGCGACTTCAACGTCCAGGCGACGGTAGTAAACGGACAATACGAGCAGAATTGAGAATGAATGGCGGACAAATAGGTAACGTAGATCTAGTAAAGCAGCTCAACAGCGCAGCAGTGTATCGGCTGATTGACCAACAAGGGCCAATCTCTCGCATCCAGGTGGCCGATGTCAGTCAGCTCGCGCCCGCCAGTGTTACCAAAATCACCCGCCAACTCTTAGAACGTGGTTTGATTAAAGAAGTCGCTCAGCAAGCCTCAACCGGAGGACGCCGTGCGATTTCTCTTACCACAGAAGTGGAGCCCTTCCACTCTGTGGCTGTCCGTATCGGCCGAGACTATTTGCAATTTAGCCTCTATGATCTCGGCGCTAAAGAGCTCGCTAGCGATTATCAAGAGTTTTATTACACCACCCAAGACGAACTGGCAGAAGGTTTGGAGTCTCAACTTAAAGCCTTTATCCAAAGTCAGCAAAGCCACATCAATCAGTTGATCGCCATCGGTATATCCTTACCCGGTCTCGTCAATCCTGAAACCGGTGTGGTCGAGTACATGCCGAATATTTCAATCAACAACTTTACCCTAGCAGAGATGATTCGCGATCGTTTCCACGTCGAATGCTTTGTCGGTAACGATGTCAGAGGGATGGCGCTGGCTGAGCACTACTTTGGCGCCAGCCAAGATTGCCAAGACTCAATTTTAGTCAGCGTACACAGAGGAACGGGCGCGGGCATCATCGTCAATGGACAAGTGTTCCTTGGCTTCAACCGCAACGTTGGCGAAATTGGCCACATTCAAATCGATCCTCTCGGGGAGCAGTGCCAATGCGGGAACTTTGGCTGCCTCGAAACGGTGGCGGCAAACCCTGCCATTGTCGAGCGCGTCAACAAACTCATCAAACAAGGGTATGAGTCTACCTTAACCACACTCGACAGCATCACTATTGCGGATGTCTGTGAACACGCCAACTTAGGCGACGAGCTGGCAAAACAGAGCCTGGTTCGAGTCGGCAACCAGTTAGGTAAAGCGATCGCAATTACCATTAACTTGTTTAACCCGCAAAAAATCGTGATTGCCGGTCAAATCACCCAGTGTGAAGAGATCCTCTTCCCAGCCATTCGCCGCAATGTTGAAAATCAATCCCTCACGACCTTCCATAAAGATTTGCCTATCGTGGCGTCACAGATTGATAAGCAACCGACACTAGGCGCCTTTTCAATGATCAAGCGTGCTATGCTGAACGGTGTTTTGTTACAAAAATTGTTAGAAGATTAACGTCTTATCACTTGAAGTTAGATAGAATACCGGGCTACTAGACGTAGCCCGTTTTTATAGGATTATTTACACCGCTATGGAACTCGTACTGATCTCCGCCGCGTTTCTCGCCGGCTTTCTCGCGCTCAAGTGTAACCTGCCTCCCTTGGTAGGCTTTCTGCTGGCTGGTTTTGGCCTGCACGCCTTGGGGTTTGAATCGAATGACACCTTGGTGCTGCTGGCCGATCTGGGTGTCACGCTGCTGCTGTTTACCATCGGACTTAAGCTCGACATCACAACCTTACTCTCCAAAGAAATTTGGGCCGGCGCAACACTGCACAATCTTCTGTCTACCGCGATTTTTTCTGTTGCGCTTTTTTGCTTTAAATTTCTTGGGATCAGTTCCCTGGCGAGCATGGAGGTGGAGCAAATTGTCCTGCTGAGCTTTGCACTCTCCTTCTCAAGTACCGTATTTGCAGTGAAATCATTGCAAGAGAAAGGGGAAATGAACGCGACCTATGGCACCTTGGCCATCGGTATTTTGATCATGCAAGATATCTTTGCCGTGGTGTTTCTCACCGCTTCAACCGGCAAGCTGCCTGAATGGTATGCCGTAGCACTGTTTGCCTTACCGCTGCTTCGCCCCCTATTCTATAAGGTTCTAGACTGGGTTGGCCACGGCGAAATGCTGGTTCTGTTCGGCATCTTCTTTGCGCTAGTGGTGGGCGCGGGGCTGTTCGAACTGGTGGGCATGAAGCCTGATTTAGGGGCACTGATCTTAGGAATGCTACTGGCTGGTCATGCCAAAGCGTCTGAGTTAGCAAAGTCCCTATTTAACCTCAAAGAGCTGTTTTTGGTCTGCTTTTTCCTCAACATTGGTCTGTCTGAGCAGCCAACACTAGCCGGATTTGCTCTAGCTATCCTCTTCTTGCTGTTGCTGCCGTTAAAAGGCGCGCTCTATTTCATTATCATCAACGCCTTTAAATTCCGCGTCCGCACTTCTCTACTCGCCTCGCTCTGTTTGTTTAACTTCAGTGAGTTCGGCCTTATCGTCGGCGGCCTTGCATTTAAAATGGGTTGGATGAGCGGCGATATCCTGGTGGCGCTTGCCCTTGCGGTCTCCATCTCTTTTGTGATTGCGGCACCTATCAACCGCTACGGCCATGCCCTCTATCAACGCTCAAGCCGCTGGCTCAAGGAGCACGCCGCAGAATCGCTGCATAGTCGAGACCAGCGCATTAATCCTGGCCATGCTCAAGTTCTGATTTTAGGCATGGGTCGAATTGGCACCGGTGCCTATGATGAGATTCGAGCTCGTTACGGCAAGATCAGTCTGGGTATCGAGGTGCGTGAAGATGCCGCTCGCCAGCACAAAGCGCAAGGGCGTAACGTGATCGCCGGAGACGCAACCGACCCCGATTTTTGGGAGCGTATTTTAGACACCGCCAACGTCAAACTCGTGCTACTGGCAATGCCGCATCACCAAGGAAATCAGATCGCGCTGCAACAGTTACAACAACGCCACTTTAAAGGGCAGATCGCGGCAATTGCCGAGTATTCAGATCAATTGGATGCTCTCGTTGAGCAAGGCGTCGATGCCGCCTTTAACATATACAATGAAGCTGGTAGCGGTTTTGCGCGCCATGTGTGTGAGCAGCTAAAACCGCAATTTAGCTCTATCCGCTAGCACGCTTGCTCGTCAAGGTGACAGGCTACCTCTCGAGGTAGCCTTTTTTATTTTGAACAAAAAACAGCCAAAACCTAGATCTCATTTACAATAACAACCATTTAATTAGATATTTTTTAACAGCAAAGCCTCTTTGATATTTTTTTTATCAATCTTGGTTGCATTTTTTAATCAGAATGGCAAATTGAAGTTAACAGATTAAACGAAATTCAAAGGGAAGTAGTATGTGTTCGATTTTTGGTATTTTAGATATAAAAAGTGATGCGTCCGCTTTGCGCCCTGTGGCGTTGGAAATGTCTAAAAAGCTGCGTCACCGTGGTCCAGACTGGTCCGGTATCTACTCATCAGATAACGCGATCCTTGCGCATGAGCGCTTGGCAATTGTCGGTCTGAACAGTGGGGCACAACCGCTCTACAGCCCAGATAAAAAACACATCCTTGCCGTCAATGGTGAAATCTACAACCACAAAGAAATTCGTGCTCGTTACGAAGGTAAATACGATTTTCAAACCGACTCTGACTGTGAAGTTATCCTCGCTCTTTACCAAGACATGGGGGCGGACCTACTGGAAGAGCTAAACGGTATTTTTGCCTTCGTTCTTTATGATGAAGAGAAAGATCAATACTTAGTTGGCCGAGATCACATCGGTATTATCCCGCTTTACCAAGGCTACGATGAGCACGGCAACTATTACGTTGCATCGGAAATGAAAGCTTTGGTGCCCGTTTGTCGCACCGTAAGTGAATTTCCACCGGGCAGTTACTACGGCAGCAGCGATACAGAGCCTCAACGCTACTACATCCGCGATTGGAATGAATTTGCCGCCGTTGAAAACAACACCACCAGCAAAGAAGAGCTCACTGAAGCGCTAGAAGCCGCGGTTAAACGTCAGCTCATGACCGACGTGCCTTATGGCGTACTTTTGTCCGGGGGTCTCGATTCGTCCATCACCTCCGCCGTGGCGAAACGTTTTGCCGCCATGCGTATTGAAGATGATGAGCAGTCTGAAGCTTGGTGGCCACAACTGCACTCGTTTGCGGTCGGCTTGGAAGGCGCACCTGACCTCAAGGCTGCTCGTGAAGTGGCAGAGCAAATTGGGACCGTTCACCATGAGATGACCTACACCATCCAAGAAGGGCTTGATGCGATTCGTGATGTGATTTACCACATTGAGACCTACGATGTGACGACTATACGTGCGTCAACCCCGATGTTCTTAATGGGACGTAAGATCAAAGCTATGGGAATTAAAATGGTGCTCTCGGGCGAAGGTGCCGATGAGATTTTCGGCGGATACCTCTACTTCCATAAAGCACCCAACGCAAAAGAGTTCCATGAAGAGACCGTGCGCAAGTTACTCGCTCTGAACATGTTTGACTGTGCTCGCGCAAACAAGTCCCTTGCGGCTTGGGGTGTGGAAGGTCGCGTGCCATTCTTGGACAAAGAGTTTATCGATGTCGCGATGCATCTCAACCCGAAAGATAAAATGTGTGGTAACGGTAAGATGGAAAAACACATCTTGCGTGAGTGCTTCGAACACTACTTGCCAGAATCAATTGCATGGCGTCAGAAAGAGCAGTTCTCGGATGGCGTGGGTTACAGCTGGATCGATACGCTAAAAGCGGTAGCGGAAGAGAAAGTCACAGATCAGCAGATGGAAACCGCTGCGTTCCGTTTCCCGTACAACACGCCAACCACCAAAGAAGGCTACGTCTATCGCGAAATCTTTGAAGAGTTGTTCCCACTTCCTTCAGCAGCTGAGTGTGTACCTGGTGGTCCATCGGTGGCGTGTTCATCGGCAAAAGCGATTGAATGGGATGAGTCGTTCAAAAACTTCGCAGACCCATCAGGTCGCGCAGTGAAAAGTGTGCACAACGAAGCTTACTAAATCACGCTAGAGCGCTAACGACAGCCTAGTGACAAAAAGGCTCCCCAGTGAAACTGGGGAGCCTTTTTTACCAATCGAACTCACTAAACTGGACATCTTGCTGACTAAACATCGAAATCTTGGTTGCCCACACTCACTTCGACGTGTTGATTGAGAAGCTTGACCAATAAAATCGATCGCAACTCCCCATCTGATTCTTTAAAGATGGCCTCAACCCCAGCAAACGGGCCCGTTAACACCGACACAGGCTGCCCAGCTTTAGGGATCCCTTGGTTGTCTTGTGGCTGCATCGATTCCATCGACTTTAACCCTTCAATCAAATCTGGTGAAACCACTTGAGGCATTGCGCCCCTGCGGACAAAATCCACCACACCGCGCGTCGAGCGTATGGTGGTAAACGCCGGTCCCTGTTGTGGGTCAAAGCAGATAAATACATAACACGGGAAAAGGGGTTCTGGCTTGGTTTGTCGCTTACCTCGGCGAATCGCAGTTCGTGTGATCACGGGGTAATAACACTCAACCTTCTGATTTTCTAAATGCTGTTGAGCGCGTTCTTGTTCGCCACGTTTGCAATAAAGTAAGTACCACTGCTTCATCTTAGTTCGCCAATCTATCGTTTTGCGCCATCCTACCATTCTCGTGACCATGGGGGAATTCGTGAGCGTTTGTCATCACCTTAGTACTGGGTTTTGTCTGTATGCTTTCGCCTCAGGGAACATGGTATTGTGCTCTCTGCTCTCGATGAGCAAAATTATGCTATAACCTAGTCACAGTCCGAGCCAGTTGTTGGCCTTCCCACTAGGATACTTCGAATGCATAAATGGCTACTCTCTTGTGTTACTTTGTTCTGCAGCGCTTTACAAGCGGAGCCCCTTTACTGGCACGCCAGTAAAGGGGCGTTAGATTTTCATATCATTGGTTCGGTTCACGTCGGTGACGACAGTATGTACCCACTCCCGTCCCCTATCAGCGTAGCACTCGAACATAGTGACGGATTGATCGTCGAAACCGATATCCACAACGGTCAAGCCGTCAGCTACCCGCAACAGACGATCAGCAGCGCAGAGATCTTATCCGCCGAACAAAAACAAGAGCTCTCTGGCATTGCCAATTTGCTGAGCCTCAATGAAGCGCAACTGCTTGCGTCGCCTCCTTGGGCTAGTGCGCTGACCATTCAAATGCGCCAAATTGAGTACCTCGGATTTCAAGCCAGTAAAGGCGTCGATACCTACCTGCTGACCCAAGCGAACAATCTTAATGTTCCGGTGCTCTCTTTAGAAAGCATGCAATTTCAAATCGATATGCTGGCAAGCGATCCTGACGTAGGCCAAGAGATGCTGACTAGCATGATCGAGGACTTTGATCACTCTGAACACATGGCAAAATGTTTAATCAAAAGTTGGATCGCGGGTGACAAAGCGCAGCTCGAAGAGTTTGCTCAGTTAACCAAGATGTCACCCGACTTTGAGCAAGCATTTTTAATTGACCGAAACCTCGACTGGGCGACCAAACTCAGCAGCCCAAACTGGCTACCCAACTCCGAGGGCAGCTACGTGGTTGTGGTGGGCGCATTGCACCTGGTCGGAAAGCACAACTTGATTGAACTGCTGCAAGCTCAAGGATTCGAGATTGAGCAACTCGCCCAAACCACCCCCGCTGGCTGTGAATTTAAGTATTAATGGAGTAAGAGGCGATAAACCACTCGTCTAGACGTAAAAAGCCCCGCTATTGCTAGTGAGGCTTTCGG